>NZ_JBEOVG010000016.1:0-138177 GCF_040295345.1 Actinosynnema sp. NPDC002837 | reverse complement strand
GCCGGGCAGCAGCCCGGCGGGCCCCCACGTATTAACCTCACCCGCGTGACGGTTTCCACCTTGGACTGGGGCACGACGTACCGGGTCACCGTGCTCGACCTCGGCCTGGCCTGCTGCGGCGTCGAGGTCATGGCGGCGCTGGAGGGCCACCGCCCGGAGCAGCTCGAAGCGCTGGGGGTCGATCCGGTGCACGCGGCGGGCGAGGCGCACGTGCTCGTCGTCTCCGGCACGGTCACCGACGCCATGTTGCCCGCGGTGATCGCGACCTACCGGGAGATGCCGGAACCGCGTTACGTGATCTCCGTCGGCGCGTGCAGCAACACCGGCGGGCCGTACTGGGACTCCTACAGCGTCACCAAGGGCATCGACCAGGCGCTGCCGGTGCACGTCGCCGTGCCGGGCTGCCCGCCACGTCCCGAGGCCCTGCTCGACGGCCTCGCCGCGCTGCACCGGATGGTGTCGTGAGCGCCGCCTCGCAGGCCCTGGCCTCCCGCATCCCCGACGCCCAGGTCAAGACGGCGTTCGGCCAGACGACCGCGCACGTGCCGCTGCACGCGTGGTCCGAAGCCGCCCGCCACGCGCGCGAGGAGCTGGGCTGCGCGCAGTTCGACTGGCTCGGCGTCGAGGACGCGGGCCGTCCCGGCGCCGCGGGACAGCGGCACGCCGTGCTGCTGCACGTGCTCGACCCCGACACCAAGGACGGCGTGCTGCTGCGCACCGAACTCGGCCCGGACGACGTGCTGCCGAGCGTGGCCGCCCAGTGGGCGGGCGCGGCGTGGCACGAGCGCGAGGCCGCGGAGATGTTCGGCATCGCCCTCGCCGACGGCGAACCGGCGCACCTGCTGCTCCCGGACGGCTTCAGCGGCCACCCGCTGCGCAAGGACTTCGTGCTGGCCTCCCGCGTGGTGCGCCCGTGGCCGGGCCGGCTCGAACCGGGCGAGGACGGCACGTCGTCGCCCAGCCGCAGGCGGGCCGCGCCACCCGGCGTGCCCGACCCGTCCTGGGGCCCGCGCTACGAGGAGGACACCCGTGGCTGAGCTGCCACCACGCACCCGAGGCGTCATCGCGCTGCTGGAGGCCAACTGCACGGTGTGCATGATCTGCGCCCGCGAGTGCCCCGACTGGTGCATCCACATCGACTCGCACACCGAGGTCGAGCAGCAGCCCGGTTCGGCCCGGCCCCGTGCGCGCAACGTGCTCGACCGGTTCGCCATCGACTACGGCCAGTGCCTGTACTGCGGCATCTGCGTGGAGGCGTGCCCGTTCGACGCCCTGCACTGGGCGCCGGACTTCTCCTACCCCGGCACGGGCGGCCTCGACGGCGAGGGCGCGGTGGCCGAGCTCGTCCACGAACGCGACGTGCTCGCCACGTGGGTCACGCACGTGCCGCCGCCACCGCCGCTGGACGAGGGCGCCGAGCCGGCTCCCGAGACCACCGCCACACGCCCGGCACGCCCCGGTACCGGAACCCCGCGCCGACCGGGCGCGTTGAGGGAGGGGACGTAGGAGCAGGCCGGAGGCGAAGCGTGCACAAGCACTTCAACGCGTTGAAGACCGCGTTGCTGCTCGCTGCCATGAGCGGGCTGATCGTGGCGATCAGCTCGCTGTTCGGCCGCACGGCCCTCGTCGTCGGCCTGCTGCTGGCGCTGGCCGTGAACGCCTACGCCTACTTCAACTCGGACAAGCTCGCGCTGCGCGCCATGCGCGCCAGGCCGGTGTCCGAGGTGGAGCAGCCCGCGATGTACCGGATCGTCCGCGAGCTGGCCATGGCCGCGCGCCGGCCGATGCCGCGCCTCTACGTCAGCCCCACCATCGCGCCGAACGCCTTCGCGACCGGCCGCAACCCGCGCAACGCCGCCGTCTGCTGCACCACCGGCATCCTCGACCTGCTCGACGAACGCGAGCTGCGCGCCGTGCTGGGGCACGAGCTGTCGCACGTCTACAACCGCGACATCCTCATCTCGTGCGTCGCGGGCGCGCTGGCCGGCGCGGTCAGCACGCTGGCGAACCTGGCGATCTTCGCGAGCGTCTTCGGCGGCGAGGGCGACGACGACCGGCCCAACCCGTTCGCGATCCTGCTCATCGCCGTGCTCGGCCCGATCGCGGCGCTCATCGTGCGGATGGCCGTGAGCCGGTCCCGGGAGTACCAGGCCGACGAGTCCGGCGCGGAGCTGACCGGCGACCCGCTGGCGCTGGCGTCGGCGCTGCGGAAGATCGACGTCGGCACGCGTGCCGCGCCGCTGGCGCCGGAGCCCGCCGTGGTCGCGCAGTCGCACCTGATGATCGCGAGCCCGTTCCGGGCGGGGGAGAACCGGGTCAGGCTGTTCTCCACCCACCCGCCGATCGAGGACCGCGTGCGCCGGCTCGAGGAGCTGGCCCGCCGGCACTAGCGGCCGGTGCTAGCGGGCTTCCAGTGCGACGTTCATCACGTACTGGCCGTAGCCGGACTTCGCCAGCTTCTCGCCGAGCACGTAGCACTCCTCCGAGGTGATGTACCCCATCCGGAGCGCGATCTCCTCCAGGCACGCGATGCGCACGCCCTGCCGGTGCTCCAGCACCTGCACGAACTGGCCCGCCTCCAGCATCGAGTCGTGCGTGCCGGTGTCCAGCCACGCGAAACCGCGGCCCAGGTCGACCAGCTTGGCGCGGCCTTCCCGCAGGTAGGCGAGGTTGACGTCGGTGATCTCCAGCTCGCCGCGCGGCGACGGTTCGAGCGACCTGGCGATGTCCACGACGTGGTTGTCGTAGAAGTACAGGCCGGTGATGGCCTTGTTCGACTTCGGCAGCGGCGGCTTCTCCTCGATGCTGATCAGCCTGCCGTCCGCGTCGACCTCGCCGACCCCGTACCGCTCCGGGTCCTTCACCGGGTAGCCGAACAGCACGCAGCCGTCCAGCTCGGCGGCGTTGTGCTGCAGGAGCTTGGAGAAGCCCTGGCCGTAGAAGATGTTGTCGCCGAGCACCAGCGACACGTCGTCGTCGCCGATGAAGGTCGCGCCGATGACGAACGCCTCGGCCAGCCCGTTCGGGTGAGGCTGCACCGCGTAGGAGATGCTCAGGCCGAACTGCGAGCCGTCACCGAGGAGCCGCCGGAACAGCGGCAGGTCCATCGGGGTCGAGATGAGCAGCACCTCGCGCACGCCCGCCAGCATCAGCACCGAGAGCGGGTAGTACACCATCGGCTTGTCGTAGACGGGCAGCAGCTGCTTCGACACCGCCTGGGTGATCGGGTGCAGCCGCGTGCCGCTGCCGCCGGCGAGGATGATGCCCTTCATCGGTAGTTGGTGAACTGGAGGGCGATGCCGAAGTCGGAGCTCTTGAGCAGGGCGATCACGTCTTGCAGGTGGTCCTTCTTCTTGCCCGTGACGCGCAGCTGGTCGCCCTGGATCTGCGCCTGCACGCCCTTGGGGCCCTCGTCGCGGACCTTCTTCGCGATCTCCTTGGCCTTCTCGCTCGAGATGCCCTGGACCAGGTTGCCGGTCACCTTGAACACCTTGCCCGACAGGGCCGGGTCGCCGATCTCGAAGGCCTTCATCGAGATGCCGCGCTTGACCAGCTTCTCCTGGAAGACGTCGATCGCGGCCCGGCAGCGCTCCTCGGTCTCGGACTGGAAGGCGATCGCCTCCTCGCCCGCCCAGGACACCTGAGTCCCCGTGCCGCGGAAGTCGAACCGGGTGCTCAGCTCCTTGGCGGCCTGGTTGAGCGCGTTGTCGACTTCCTGGCGGTCGACCTTGCTCACCACGTCGAACGACGGGTCTGCCACGTGCTCGGTACCTCCGCGTAGGTGGGTCTGGAACCGCCCGGAAGCCTACCGGGGAACCCGGTTGCGCATGCCCCCACGGGCTTATGTATTGTCTGCACCGCACCCGGCACCACCGGGCGCGGGGCGGGTTGCCCGAGCGGCCAATGGGAGCGGACTGTAAATCCGTCGCGAAAGCTACAGAGGTTCGAATCCTCTACCCGCCACGCAAAACAGGAACCCCTGCTCGCAGAAAGCGCGAGCAGGGGTTTTGCGTTGTGCCCTCTGGGGGTGCAACCCCCAGACCCCGCCCGGCGGGCGCTGCCCCCGGACCCCCGTTCGTACGTGGTCGCGTGGGTAGGTGACGGCCGGTTCGTAGGTGGTCGCGTGGGCAGATGAGGGCCGGTTCGTAAGTGGTGGGGGCACGATCGGGTGGGATCCTCGGTGGGGTCTTGGCGATCGGCCCGGAGTTGGGTCCTGGTGGCTGGTGTGGACGTAGGTGAGGCCGACGCGCAAGCGCTTCCTCTCGCTTGCGTGCCGGCCTCGACTGCAGCATAACCCATATCGAACGCTTGTTCGAGGGTTACGCGATGGCGGCTCGGCCCGCCTCGGTCAGCTCGGCGTCCGTGCGCTCGTCCAGACCCACCGCCCGCCGGGCCCGCAGCAGCCCCGCGTGGACCAGGTCGTGCGTGACCATCTGGTCGCAGCACGGCAACCCGTCCACGTACAGGTCAGGCTCGCGTCCCCCCGACAGCTCAGCCCGACCAGCGGCAACGGCGCGGAGCATGGATTTCGCCCGGCCGGACAACTCCCTCGCAACGTTCATGGCGGCCCCCTCGCCCGTCCTTCCCGTACCTGCTTCCTCGTCATGTAAGAGGTCTGGACCTGCGCTTCGAGTACCCCGCCCGGACAAGTTCACTCGGGTGGACGAGGGTTGCACCCACTGTCCCCTCCTGCGCCGTTCGGACGACGGCGCCACGCCGGGCGGCTGCTCCGTTCAGCCCACCGGGCGAGCAGGGCTAACGGGCGGGCCGGCGTTGCCAGGTCGTCCACAGCGGCCGGTAGCCGTGGGAGTACCAGAACGGTGCGGACAGGGGGTTGGGCAGGGCGTGGTGCAGCAGCGTCACGCCGACGCCCGCCTCGTCCAGCAACCCGTGCGCGTGGTCGGCCAGCGCCGCGCCGATGCCGCCGCCACGCGCGTCCCGCCGCACGCCGAGCAACCCGAGGTAGGCCACCGGCCGCACGGACGTCCGTGGGGCGATCCACTCCGCGTGCCTGGGCAGGTCGTAGTAGACGAACCCGACGACCTCCCCGTCGCGCTCCGCCAACCACCCGCACGGCTCCGGCCGCTCCAGCAGCGACGCGATGTGCTCGCGCAGCCGCTCGGCGCTGGACGGCCGGGCGGTGACCATGCCGAACAGGCTGTCGAACCGGAGCGTCTCCACGTTCAGCTCCACGGCCGCGTCGAGGTTCTCCTGCGTCAACGGCACGATCCGCGCCGTCGAACGGCGGTCGAAGCCACGGCCGGGCAGTCGGGCGGCGGTCACCAGCAACGGCGCGTAACCGTGCCGCGCCAGCACGTCCGCGGCCTCGACCGCACGACTGGGCACGGTCACCAGCGCGGCCGTGTCGTGATCGCCGCCTCCGCTCAGCGGCCACCGCCGCAGCAGGTCGTCCAAAGCCGCGCCGGGGTGCCAGTGCAACGAGTGCGTGCGCAGCGCGCCCCAGGAGGCGTTCAGGGCGTCCTCGGACAGCTCTGAGAAGGAGTACGGGTCGTCGACAGGAGTGATGTCGGGCAGTAACGGGTCCACGTCTGCCAGCTAACCCGTTCGCGACGTAGATTGCCGCCGTGGAGCTGTACGTGGTCGACGCGTTCACCGACCGCGCGTTCGCGGGCAACCCGGCGGGCGTGGTGCTGCTGGACGGTCCGGCGGACGAGCGGTGGATGCAGGCCGTCGCCGCCGAGATGAAGCACGCCGAGACGGCGTTCGTGCGGATCGACCGCGAGGACCCGGTGCCGCTGCGCTGGTTCACGCCCGTCGCCGAGGTGGACCTGTGCGGCCACGCCACCCTGGCCGCCGCGCACGTGCTCGGCGGCAGTCGCAGCTTCGACACCCGCAGCGGCGTGCTGACCTGCGCGGCCGAGGACGGCTGGGTGGAGATGGACTTCCCGGCCGACCCGGCGGAGCCGATCGAGATGACCACGCCGCTGCGCGCGGGCCTGCCGGGCGTCACGGTGAGGGCCGTCGCTCAGGCCGTGTCCGACGTCCTGGTGGAAGCCGCCTCCGCCGACGAGGTCCGCGAGCTCCGCCCGGACTTCGCCGCGCTGGCCGAGGTGCCCGGGCGCGGTGTGATCGTGACCGCACCGGGCGACCGGCCGGGGCTCGACGTGGTGAGCCGGTGCTTCTACCCCTCCTACGGAGTCCCGGAGGATTCCGTAACCGGTTCCGCGCACTGCACGCTCGCCTCGTGGTGGGCGCCGCGGCTCGGTCGGGCGAACCTGCTGGCCGAGCAGGCGTCGGCCCGCGGTGGGCTGGTCCGGACCACTCTGGACCAAGATCGCGTACGGCTCGCCGGACAGGCCGTGACGGTGATCCAGGGCCGACTGATCGTGTGATCCGATCTGTTACTTCTGGTGGCGTTGCGCTACACGACCTGCCATTTCGTCCCCCGACCGGGGTACATTGGCAGCCTTGGAGGGGTCCTGGTCGGTGTTCGGGGCCCCTCAGTCACGCCCGGAGCCCGTAGGCCGCGACCCGGCCCACCGCGACGACGGCCGACGAGGAGGCTGGATGTCCGACCACGCGTCGGCCACGGCGCCCAGCGCGCCGCCCCGGTCCACGAACCGCGCGTTCAGCGTGTTCGCGGTCCTGCTCCTCGTCGCGGGCGCGCTGTCCGCGTTCCTGGTGGGCAGCTGGCTGCCGGACACCGACCCCGACGTCGACCTGTGGTGGACCGGCCCGCTGCTGGTGATCGGGTTCCTGCTCGCCGAGCAGCTGGCCATCAACGTCGACGTGCGCAGCGGAGTGGCCTGGACCATCTCGTTCACCGAGATCCCGCTCGTGCTCGGCCTGCTGGTCGCGCCGTTCGAGATCGTGCTCGCCGCGCACGTGGTCGCGGGCGTGGGCACGCTGCTCGGCCGCCGCGTGCTCGACCGCGCCGTCTACAACGCGGGCCTGATGTTCATGGAGATCTCGGTCGCCTTCGCGGTCGCCGAGCTCGTGAAGCGGTTCCTCGGTGCGGAAGGCCCGTTCTGGGCGGGCGCGTTCATCGGCACGATCGCGGTGCCGCTGCTGGCCAGCGTGCTCGGCCTGACCGCGTTGCGGATGATGGGCAAGGGCATGCGGGTCGCGCCGAGCCTGCGCCTGGTGCTCCAGACCCTCGTGGTGGCCCTGCTGAACACCTCCGCGGGCCTGGCCGGCTACGAGATCGCCGACAAGGCGCCGTGGGGCGGCCTGCTGATCGGCCTCGTCTTCCTCGGCATCACCGCCATCTACCTGGCCTACTCCGGCCTGCTGCGCGAGCAGCGCGACCTGGAGGCGCTCAGCGAGGTGTCGCTGCGGGTGGCCCGCTCGGGCCGCCACGTCACCGGACCGCGCGGCGCGAACCAGGAGGAGGACGACGGCAGCGACGAGGACGACGACTGGCAGCTCATCGCCGAGCGCATCCGCGAGCAGCTGAACGCCAACCGCGTCGTGCTGCGGCTGCGCACCGACCCGCAGGCCCCGATGCGCACGCTGGTCTCGGGCGAGCCGCTGCCGCCGGGCATGCGCCGCGACGACCCGCGCGTGCTGCGCGAGGACGCCATGCTCCAGCTGCCCGGCGCGCAGGTGCGGTACTTCCGCATCGTGGACGCCGGCGAAGAGGTCTCCGAGGCCCTGGTCCGCCGCGACGCGCAGGAAGCGCTGGTCGTGCCGCTGCGCGGGGCGACCCAGCTGCTCGGCGCGGTCGAGGTGCACGACCGGCTCAGCCGGTGGCGCGGTTTCGGCAAGGCCGACATCCAGCTCCTGCGCACGCTGGCGAGCCACCTGTCCACCGCCGTGGACAACCGCCGCCTGCTAGCCCGGCTGCGCCACGACGCCTACCACGACCCGCTGACCGGCCTGCTCAACCGGCCCGGCTTCCGCGAGGCCGCCAGCGAGCCCATGCGCGAGGCGAACACGGCCGTGGTGGTGCGCATCGACCTCGACGTGCTGTCCACCGTCTCCGACGCGCTGGGGCAGGCGTGGGGCAACCGGATGGTCGTCGCCGCCGGCCGCCGGCTGCGCGACGAGCTTGGTCCGGAGGTGCCGCTGGCCAGGCTGGAGGGCGGCGCGTTCGCCGCGCTGCTGCTGGACCGGCAGGCCGAGCAGATCCAGGAGATCGCCGAACGGCTCCGCGCCGCGCTCTCGGTGCCGTACCCGGTCGACCGGCTCACCGTCGAGGCGGGCGCGGTCGTCGGCTGGGCCACCACCGCGGACTGCGAGGTCGACGAGCCGGACCCCGACGCGCTGCTGCAACGCGCCGACGTGGCGGTCCGGGCGACCAGCGACAACGAGCCGCTGCGCCAGTACGCGCCGAGCATGGGCCAGATCTTCCTGCGCCGCTTCCAGCTGGTGACGCAGTTCCGGTCCGCGCTGGAGAACGGCCAGATCTCCGTGCACTACCAGCCGAAGGTCGCGCTGCCGAGCCGCCAGGTGGTCGGCGCGGAGGCGCTGGTGCGGTGGAAGCACCCCGAGTTCGGCCGCGTCGACCCGGACGAGTTCGTGCCGGCCGTCGAGGCGACCGGCCTGGTGGACGTGCTCACCGACTTCGTCATGGACACGGCGTTGGCGCGGGTGCGGCTCTGGATCGACCGCGGGCTGCGGATGTCCATCGCGGTGAACCTGTCCGTGCGGACGCTGGCCGACGAGGAGTTCCCGGACCGGGTGGCGGCGGCGCTGAAGCGCCACGAGGTGCCGCCGGAGCTGCTCACGTTCGAGCTGACCGAGTCCGGCGTGATGGCCGACCCCGAACGCGCCCTGCCCGTGCTGCGGCGGCTGCACCAGATGGGCGTCGTGCTGGCCGTGGACGACTTCGGCACGGGCTACTCGTCGCTGGCGTACCTGAGGCAGCTGCCGGTGGACGAGGTGAAGATCGACAAGAGCTTCGTGCTCGGCATGGGCACCGACCTCGGTGACATGGCGGTGGTCCGGTCGATCGTGGAGCTCGGCCACTCGCTGGGGCTCACGGTGGTCGCCGAGGGCGTCGAGGACGACGCCGCGCGCGACCAGCTCGTCGGCATGGGCTGCGACGTGGCGCAGGGCTACCTGATCTCCCGGCCGCTGTCCGAGGACCGCTTCGAGGCCTGGTTGCGGGCGCGGACGGTCCAGGTCAGGGGCGCCCGGGATGAGACGGTGCTCACCCTGGTCCACTAGGAGGACCCCCCGATTTCCTTTCCACGGCACGCCTGTTGTAGAGTTCTCATGGCTCCGCAAGAGCAAGCCCCTTTAGCTCAGTCGGCAGAGCGTCTCCATGGTAAGGAGAAGGTCTACGGTTCGATTCCGTAAAGGGGCTCCACAACTGGCCGCGGTGCACGAGCATCGCGGCCGTGTTGTGTAAAGCGGTGTAGCTCAGTTGGTAGAGCAAGCGGCTCATAATCGCTGTGTCGCCGGTTCAAGTCCGGCCACCGCTACTCAGCTAGATCCCCGCCAGGCGGTAAGCCCGCACTGGTCGCCCGGTCGGGTCGGGGCACACGAGCTCTAGGAAGGCAAGGACCGTGGCTGCAACCGACGTACGCCCCAAGATCACCCTCGCGTGCGAGGAGTGCAAGCACCGGAACTACATCACCAGGAAGAACCGGCGCAACGACCCGGACCGCCTGGAGATCAAGAAGTTCTGCCCGAACTGCAAGACCCACCGCGCTCACAAGGAAACCCGCTGAGCCGGTAGCCAGGCGCACGACGAGGCCCGTCCCGGGATCCGGGGCGGGCCTCGTCGCGTATAACCTGCTGCGCGTGCCTCTCGACCAGTCCTTCGTCGGACGTTCCTACCCGCCGTCGCCGCCCTACGAGGTCGGCCGCGAGAAGATCCGCGAGTTCGCCGAGGCGGTCGGCGAGACGAGCCCGCTGCACCGCGACCCCGAAGCCGCCCGCGCGGCCGGGTACCGCGACGTCATCGCGCCGCCCACGTTCGCGATCATCGTGTCGATGAAGGCGAACGACGTGCTGGTCGAGGACCCCGACCTGGGCCTGGACTACAGCCGCGTGGTGCACGGCGACCAGGCGTTCGTCCACCACCGCCCGATCGTCGCCGGCGACCGCCTCACCACCGTGCTGCACGTGGACGGCATCACGTCGCGGATGGGCAACGACATGCTGGCGATCCGGGCCGAGGTCGGCACCGAGGACGGCGAGCCCGTCACGACCGGTCGCTGCACGCTCGTGGTGCGGGGGGAGGACGCGTGATCCGCGCTTCGGAGGTCTCCGTCGGCGACGAGCTGCCGCCGCTGTCGCTGCGCATCACCCGCGCCGACCTGGTCCGGTACGCGGGCGCGTCCGGCGACTTCAACCCGATCCACTGGAACGAGCGGTTCGCCCGCGAGGTCGGCCTGCCCGGTGTCATCGCGCACGGGATGCTCACCATGGGCATGGCCGTCCGGATCGTCACCGAGTGGGTCGGCGACCCCGGCGCCGTCGTCCAGTACGGCGTGCGGTTCGGCAGGCCCGTCCCGGTGCCCGACGACGACAAGGGCGCGTTGGTGGAGGTCACCGCGAAGGTGACCAAGGTCCTCGACGACGGGACGGTCAAGGTCAACGTGACGGCCTCGTTCGAGGGCAAGTCCGTGCTCGGCGGCGCGTCGGCCATCGTCCGGCTCGGCGCCTAGAACCCGCACAGCGCGCTGGTGTGCGGGCCCTTGGCGGTCGCCGAACGCCGCTCCACCTCGGCCACCCGCACCTCGCACGCCACGTCACCGCCGTCGGGCCCGATCGTGACGGTCAGCACGCCGTGGTCGGGCTCGCCGGTGGCGAGCAGCTCCAGCCGCCAGGGCAGCGCGGTCAGCTCCTCTTGGCGCGTCTCGCCGCCGCGGAAGGTCGAGTAGGTGACGGTGGCCCGTTCGGCCGTGCCGCTGACCTGGTAGACGACCAGGACGGGCGGTTCCGGCGCCGTGGTCCACAGCACGAGCGCGATCGCGCCCACCACGAGCGCCACCGAGGCCGTGACCACGAGCCACTTGCGGCGGCGTTCACGCTCGGGTGGGTCGGGTTCCGCCATGGTGGTTGCGCTCCTCGGGTGAAGATCAGTTCGACTGAATGGACCATCGGCCTAGTTCTACCGACGGTTACAGCGATCACCCAAAGGAGTTACCCGTCAGAAGTCCGAACACGTCGCGACCGCGTTCGGGCCGGACGCGGTCGCGGTCTTCCGCGCCTCGCCGTCCACGGTCACCTCGCACGTGACCGTGCCGCCGTCGGCGCCGGTCGTCACGTCGAGCGTCCCGCCGTGGAGCGTCCCCATGACCGTGAACTCCTTGGTCCACGGCAGCGCGGCGACCTCCTCCTCGGCGGTGGTGGCCGAGCCGCCGTCGCCGAAGGTGGAGTAGCTGACCGTGGCCCCCGGCGCGTCGCCGGTCACCTCGTAGCGGAGCACCGAACCCCGGTCGGCCTGCGCCTGGAGGTCGTCGAGCGCGTTCTCGGCGTCGGACGAGGCCCGGCCGAACACCGCCACCCACGCGACGCAGACGACGAGGCCCGCTGCGGACAGCGCGACGCCGGCGATCGCGAGCCCCTTGTTGTCGGCCTGCCCGCGGGAGATCCGGACCAGGCCGAACAGCCCGAGGGCGAGCCCCGCGACGACCAGCGGCCACGCGACGAGGCCGACCACCGGGATGAAGCTGAGCACCAAACCCAGGAGCCCGAGCACGAACCCGGCGGTGCCCGGGCCGTTCCGCCGCGGGTCGGACATGGCGCCTCCACTCCGTCAGGGTGGTACACATCACAGTTACCCGCCGTGACGCGAATGAGTCTCAATACGACGAAAGGCACCCCATTTGAGGTGCCTTTCGTGACGGAGCGTCGAAACTGTGTGCTACTACTCGACCTCGGCCAGCAGCTCGGCCATCCGCGTCACACCGGTCTTCAGGTCGTCGTCGCCGAGCGCGTACGACAGCCGCAGGTAGCCGGGCGTGCCGAACGCCTCACCGGGCACCACGGCCACCTCGGCGTGCTCCAGGATCAGCGCCGCGAGCCGGACCGTGTCGGTGATCTCGGCGCCGCGCAGCGTCTTGCCGATCAACGCCTTCACCGACGGGTACACGTAGAACGCGCCCTTCGGGGTCGGGCACTGGACGCCGGGGATCGCGGACAGCAGGTCGACGATGGTGCGCCGACGGCGGTCGAACGCCTCGCGCATCTCGTGCGCCGCGTCCAGCGGCCCGGACACGGCCTCCAGCGCGGCCCGCTGCGACACGTTCGCCACGTTCGAGGTCAGGTGGGACTGGAGGTTCGCGGCGGCCTTGACCACGTCGGTCGGGCCGATCAGCCAGCCGACCCGCCAGCCCGTCATCGCGTAGGTCTTCGCCACGCCGTTGAGCACGATCGTGCGGTCGGCCATCGCGGGCACGGCCACCGGCAGCGACACCGACTCGGCGCCGTCGTAGACCAGGTGCTCGTAGATCTCGTCGGTGATCACCCACAGCCCGTGCTCCAGCGCCCACTCGCCGATCGCGGTGATCTGCTCGCGGGTGTAGACCGAGCCGGTCGGGTTGGACGGCGAGCACAGCAGCAGCACCTTGGTCTTCGGGGTGCGCGCGGCCTCCAGCTGCTCCACCGTGACCAGGTAGTCGGTCGACTCGTCGGCCGTGACCTGCACCGGGACGCCGCCCGCCAGCGTGATCGCCTCGGGGTAGGTGGTCCAGTACGGCGCGGGCAGCAGCACCTCGTCGCCCGGGTCGACGATCGTGGCGAACGCCTGGTAGACGGCCTGCTTGCCGCCGTTGGTGATCAGCACCTGGGCGGCGGTGACCTCGTAGCCCGAGTCGCGCTTGGTCTTCGCGGCTACGGCTTCCCGCAGTTCGGGCAGGCCGGCGGCGGGCGTGTAGCGGTGGTTCTTAGGGTCCGCGCACGCGGCCTGAGCTGCGGCTACGATGGCGTCAGGGGTCGGGAAGTCCGGCTCGCCCGCACCGAAGCCGATCACCGGTCGGCCCGCGGCCTTGAGCGCCTTCGCCTTCGCGTCGACCGCGAGGGTGGCGGACTCGGCGATGCCGCCGATCCGCTGCGAGATCCGCTGGTGCTCGGAGGTGGTGGTCCCGGTGGTCGTCTCAGGCGTGCCCATGCCGCCAATCGTGGCAGATCGCACAACCGGGTAAGCGCCCGGCACCCCCTCTGACCGGGCCAGTTGGAAGGAGGGGCACTTGGTGCCGTATGCTTCCGGTCTTGGAACGTCCAGTCGCTGCCTCACGGGCCACGTGAGGAGGGTGCGGGACGTCTCCAGCCAGGGTGTCCGGGTTCCGGGCGCCAAAGGGGTGTAGCTCAACTGGCAGAGCAGCGGTCTCCAAAACCGCAGGTTGCAGGTTCAAGTCCTGTCGCCCCTGCGTCGAAGCGCGATGGTGAGCGGAGGACGGCATGAGCGAGGGCCGCGAGCAGGACCAGCCGGAAGAGCGCGAGGGCGCGTCCCGGCCGGTTACCGCCGCAGCGCGGCGCGAGCGCCGTGGCTCCGCGCGACCGGCGGGCCGCAAGGACTCCGTGGAGGCGAAGAAGGCGGCCGAGGCCGACTCCGACGCCGAGGAGGCCAAGAAGGGCCGCCCCACGCGTTCGCGGGCGGACTCGGAGAAGCGGGTCGGTTTCTTCGCCCGCATCGTCCGGTACATCCGCGAGGTGGTCAGCGAGCTGCGGAAGGTCATCTGGCCGACCCGCAAGCAGATGATCACCTACACGGGAGTCGTGTTGGTCTTCGTGGCCTTCATGGTGGCGTTGGTGTTCGGCCTGGATTCGGCCTTCGCCTGGGGCATGTTCAGGGTGTTCGGCTGAGCCGAGCGCCTGCCGCCCCGGGTGGCGGCGGAACATGTGATGCATGAGAGGAAGCGAGACCCACAGTGACCTCCGAGAACGGCGGCGTTGACGCCCAGGAGCTGAACGACCTGACCGACGAGCGGGACTTCGACGGTGGCGTCGAGGACGTCGAGCAGGCGGAGGCGTCGGAGGAGACCGAGGAGTCCGCCCCCGTCGAGGCCGAGTCCGGTGGCGACGTCGAGTCGGGCGGTGACGTCGAGTCCGGTGGCGACGTCGAGGCCGCCGTCGTCGACATCGACGCCGAGCCCGCGGACCCCGCCGAGGAGATGCGCGAAGCACTGCGGCGCGCGCCCGGCGACTGGTACGTCGTGCACTCGTACGCGGGCTACGAGAACAAGGTCAAGACCAACCTCGAGACGCGCATCCAGACCCTCGACATGGAGGACTACATCTTCCAGGTCGAGGTGCCGACCGAGGAAGTCACCGAGATCAAGAACGGCCAGCGCAAGCAGGTGCAGCGCAAGGTGCTGCCCGGCTACATCCTGGTCCGGATGGAGCTCAACGACGCGTCGTGGAGCGCGGTGCGCAACACGCCCGGCGTGACGGGTTTCGTCGGCGCGACCTCCAAGCCGTCGCCGCTGACCATCGACGAGGTGCTGAAGTTCCTGCTGCCCCAGGTCGAGCAGAAGCCCGCGGCCGGCAAGAAGAGCGCCGCGACGCCCGCGAAGTCGACCGTCGAGGTCGACTTCGAGGTCGGCGAGTCGGTCACCGTCATGGACGGCCCGTTCGCGACGCTGCCCGCGACGATCAGCGAGGTCAACGCGGACGGCCAGAAGCTGAAGGTCCTGGTGTCTATCTTCGGCCGCGAGACCCCGGTCGAGCTGTCGTTCAGCCAGGTCTCCAAGATCTGACCAGGACAACAAGACTCCGGCTCCCCTGAACAAGGGGAGCCGGCAGCCACGCTGCGGCTGGCAGGGCCGCGCGCGGACACCGCAATAAAGGAACCGAGATGCCTCCCAAGAAGAAGAAGCTCGCAGCGATCATCAAGCTGCAGATCAAGGCCGGGGCCGCGAACCCCGCGCCGCCCGTTGGTCCCGCGCTGGGTCAGCACGGCGTCAACATCATGGAGTTCTGCAAGCAGTACAACGCCGCGACCGAGTCGCAGCGCGGCACCGTGGTGCCGGTCGAGATCTCCGTGTACGAAGACCGCTCGTTCGACTTCAAGCTCAAGACCCCGCCGGCCGCGAAGCTGCTGCTCAAGGCCGCCGGTGTGGAGAAGGGCTCGGGCGAGCCGCACCGCCTCAAGGTCGCCAAGGTGACCATGGACCAGGTGCGGGAGATCGCGCAGAACAAGATGGTCGACCTCAACGCCAACGACGTGGACCAGGCGGCGAAGATCATCGCCGGCACCGCCCGCTCCATGGGCATCACCGTCGAAGGCTGACCTTTCTCTTTCGTAGTTCGTGGGAGAGCCGCGCGCTGGCTCGTCACCACAACTGATCCACTTTAAGGACAGAAGCATGAAGCGCAGCAAGGCGTACAAGAACGCTGCTGAGCTGGTTGACCGTGAGCGGCTCTACTCGCCGCTGGAGGCAGCCAAGCTCGCCAAGGAGACTTCCAAGGTGAAGCTGGACGCGACCGTCGAGGTCGCCATCCGGCTCGGCGTCGACCCGCGCAAGGCCGACCAGATGGTCCGCGGCACCGTGAACCTGCCGCACGGTACGGGCAAGACCGCCCGCGTGATCGTCTTCGCGACCGGTGACAAGGCCGCCGAGGCCGAGGCCGCCGGCGCGGACGCGGTCGGCTCCGAGGACCTGATCGAGCGCATCCAGGGTGGTTGGCTCGACTTCGACGCCGCGATCGCCACGCCCGACCAGATGGCCAAGGTCGGTCGCATCGCCCGCATCCTGGGCCCGCGCGGCCTGATGCCGAACCCGAAGACCGGCACCGTGACGCCCGACGTCGCCAAGGCCGTGAACGAGATCAAGGGCGGTAAGATCAACTTCCGCGTCGACAAGCAGGCCAACCTGCACCTCGTCATCGGCAAGGTGTCGTTCGACCCGGAGAAGCTGGTCGAGAACTACGCCGCCGCGCTGGACGAGATCCTGCGCGCCAAGCCGTCCGCGGCGAAGGGCCGGTACCTGAAGAAGGTCACCGTCTCGACCACGATGGGCCCGGGCATCCCGGTCGACCCGAACCGGACGCGCAACCTGCTGTCCGACGAGGTCACCGTCTGACCACGGCTCGTCAGAACCACCCGAAGCGCCCCTCGGCCTCCCGCCGAGGGGCGCTTCGCGTCGTCAGGGGCAACTCGGCTCGGCCACGTACCCGGTGATCGCCCACGCGCCGCTGGTCTGCTCGGTGAGCACGAACTTGCCCAGCTTCGGCCCGCTGCGCACCTGCAGCGCACAGGAGCTGACCTCGACGGAGCCGGACTCGGGCGGTGTGACCATCGTCTGGGGGAACCCGAGCTGCCGGTAGCTGCTCACGTCGGTGACCTGGTCCTTCAGCTTCGTCACCGCGGCCGGGCAGTCGGTCTCGCCGAAGGCCTCGGCGAACGCCTTGCGCGGCCCGTCGCTCTTGAAGTACGCGCACGCGCGGCCGCCGTCACCGGTGCCGACGTGCTTGTAGAACTGGCCGATCGTGCCGTTGCTGCCGTACGGGTTGGCCGGCGCGATGACGTTGTTCTCGACGCCACCGCTGTCGACCGCCACGCCGCCCGGGTCGTCGCCGCCGAAGTACTGCTCGTAGAAGTAGGAGGCGACGAGCAGCACGACCACCAGGTACACCAGGCGGCGGACGAGCTTGCTGCGCAGCAGGATCTGCCACAGCGGCTTGCGGCGCGGACCGGGCGGTGGTGGGGCGGCCGGTGGGATTCCCGGCGGTGGGGTGGCGCCGGGTGGGAGGCCGGGTGGTGGGGTGGCGCCCGGGGGCAGGCTCGGCTGGTTGGCGCCTTGGGCCTGCTGGAAGCGCTGGAACTCCTGGAACCGTTGGAACTCCTGGAACTGCCGGAGCTGTTCCGGGTCGATGTCCGGTGGCGGCGGGTTCCTCGGCGGCTCTTCGGTCACGGGTCCCATCATGACCGATTTGGGTCGCCGTCAGCTCCCCTGCTAGGGTTGGCGACGGTTCACCAAAGACCGCTGGTCGTGCACGGCACTCGTCGTGCAGCGAAGGTCCCGCGAAGCGGGCGGCCCGCGCAGGAGAACGAGGAAGACCCAGGCGTGCTCGCACGCCCGTCACGCCCCGTGCTGCTGCGCTGGGGCGTTTTTGCTTTTCCCGGCCTGATCGCACTCGACCGGCTGTCACCAGCCCAGAGAGGAGGCGATCATGGCGAAGCCCAGCAAGGTTTCGGCCGTCGCCGAGCTCACGGACAAGTTCCGTGGAAGCTCGGCCGCTGTCGTGACCGAGTACCGTGGCCTCTCCATGGCGCAGCTCACCACGCTGCGTCGCGCTCTCGGCGCGGGCACCACGTACACCGTTGCGAAGAACACGCTGGTCAAGCGTGCCGCTGAGGACGCAGGCGTCGAGGGCCTCGAGGCCCTGCTCGTCGGCCCGACCGCCATCGCCTTCGTCGAAGGCGAGCCGGTCGACGCGGCCAAGGCACTGCGTGACTTCGCGAAGGACAACAAGGCCCTGGTCATCAAGGGCGGCTACATGGACGGCCGCCCCCTCTCGGTCGAAGAGGTCACCGCCATCGCGGACCTCGAGACCCGTGAGGTGCTGCTCGCCAAGCTGGCGGGCGCGATGAAGGGCAACCTGGCGAAGGCCGCGGGTCTGTTCCAGGCCCCCGCTTCCCAGGTCGCTCGCCTGGCTGCTGCCCTCCAGGAGAAGAAGGCCGCGGAGGCGCCTGCCGCCGCCGAGTCCGACGCTCCGGCCGAAAGCTGATCACACCCAGACACTCCGCGTCCCGGCCGCAGTTCGGGCGTTGAAAGAGAAAGGACCGCCATCATGGCGAAGCTCAGCACCGACGAGCTGCTCGACGCGTTCAAGGAGATGACCCTCCTGGAGCTCTCGAAGTTCGTGAAGGACTTCGAGGAGACCTTCGAGGTCACCGCCGCCGCTCCGGTCGCCGTTGCCGCTGCCGGCCCGGCCGGCCCCGCCGCCGCCGAGGTCGAGGAGAAGGACGAGTTCACCGTCGTCCTCGAGGGCGCCGGCGACAAGAAGATCCAGGTCATCAAGGTCGTCCGCGAGGTCGTCTCGGGCCTGGGCCTGAAGGAGGCCAAGGAGCTGGTCGAGTCCGCTCCGAAGCCGCTGCTGGAGAACGTGGCGAAGGACGTCGCCGACGCCGCCAAGGAGAAGCTCGAGGCTGCCGGCGCCAAGATCTCGCTCAAGTGATCTAGCGTCACCGCTGCCGCGAAGGCGGGCACCCGAACGGGGTGTCCGCCTTCGTGCTGTCTACGGCCGGTGATCTTGACCGTGCCGACGGGCGTGGCCCACCATCGGTGGCCGGAGGGGCGACGGGATGACCCTGCTCACACCGTTACCCACCCGAGACCGCATTAACCCAACTGGTGAGTAACCACGACAGGGCGGCCTCGTTGCACCGGTATGACGCCGGCCTGTCCGGTGTCGGGCGAAGCCGGCCGCTGACCTGGAGGTGCGATGGGCGTCGAGGTGGTCGTCGAGGGCCTGACCAAGTCCTTCGGCAAGCAGACCATCTGGCGGGACGTCACGCTCACCCTCCCCCCGGGCGAGGTCAGCGTGATGCTGGGACCGTCGGGCACGGGCAAGTCGGTCTTCCTGAAGTCCCTGGTCGGGCTGCTGAAACCGGAACACGGCAAGATCGTCATCAACGGCGTCGACCTGGTCCGCTGCTCCGAGCACAAGCTCTACGAGATCCGGAAGCTGTTCGGCGTCCTCTTCCAGGACGGCGCGCTGTTCGGCTCGATGAACCTCTTCGACAACGTCGCCTTCCCGCTGCGCGAGCACACCCGCAAGACCGAGGCCGAGGTCCGGCGGATCGTGCTCGAGAAGATGGAGATGGTGGGCCTCGTCGGCGCGGAGAAGAAGCTCCCCGGCGAGATCTCCGGCGGTATGCGCAAGCGCGCCGGCCTGGCCCGCGCCCTGGTGCTGGACCCCGAGATCATCCTGTGCGACGAGCCGGACTCCGGCCTCGACCCGGTCCGCACGGCCTACCTCAGCCAGCTCCTCATCGACCTGAACGCGCAGATCGACGCGACGATCCTGATCGTCACGCACAACATCACCGTGGCCCGCACGGTCCCGGACAACCTCGGCATGCTGTTCCGCCGCGAACTGGTCATGTTCGGCCCCCGGGAGGTGCTGCTGACCAGCGACGAGCCGGTGGTCGAGCAGTTCCTCAACGGTCGCCGCATCGGCCCGATCGGCATGTCGGAGGAGAAGGACCAGGCGACGATGGCCGCCGAGCTGGCGCACCGCGAAGCGGGCCACTCGGACGGCTCGCCGGACGAGGACGTGCGCGGCGTGGTGCCCCAGCTGGAACCGACGCCCGGCCTGCCGCCGCGCGGCGCGGTGCGCCGGCGCAAGGACCGGGTGATGACCATCCTGCACACGCTGCCGCCCGAGGCGCAGCAGAGCATCATCGCCAGCCTCACGCCCGAGGAGCAGCGCCACTACCGGGTGCTGGCCGGCGCGGGCGACCGGACGGGCCCGATCACCCCGAGCCCGTGGCCCCGCCAAGGGGGCGTGCTGTGAGCTCACCGGCGACGTTCCCCGGCGTCGGCGCGCTGCGCGAAACGGGGCGGATGTTCGCGCTGGGCGTGGACGTCGTGCGCAACACGTTCCGCCGCCCGTTCCAGCTGCGGGAGTTCATCCAGCAGTGCTGGTTCGTGGTGAGCGTGACGGTGCTGCCCACGGCGCTGGTGTCGATCCCGTTCGGCGCGGTCATCGCGTTGCAGATCGGCTCGCTGACCAGGCAGATCGGCGCGCAGTCGTTCACCGGCGCGGCGAGCGTGCTGGCGATCATCCAGCAGGCGAGCCCGATCGTGACGGCCCTGCTCATCGCGGGCGCGGGTGGCAGCGCGATCTGCGCGGACCTCGGCTCGCGCAAGATCCGCGAGGAGATCGACGCGATGGAGGTGCTCGGCGTCTCACCGATCCACCGCCTGGTCGTGCCGCGCGTGCTGGCCGCGATGCTGGTGTCCGTCCTGCTCAACGGCATGGTCAGCGTGGTCGGCGTGATGGGCGGCTACTTCTTCAACGTCATCCTGCAGGACGGCACGCCCGGCGCGTACCTGGCGAGCTTCAGCGCCCTCGCACAGCTGCCGGACCTGTGGATCTCCGAGATCAAGGCCCTGGTCTTCGGGTTCATCGCGGGCATCGTGGCCGCCTACCGGGGCCTGAACCCGGCGGGCGGGCCGAAGGGCGTCGGCGACGCGGTCAACCAGGCCGTGGTCATCACGTTCCTGCTGCTGTTCTTCGTGAACTTCGTGCTGACCACGATCTACCTCCAGGTCGTCCCGGCGAAGGGGAGCTGAGATGGCCGCGATCAACGACCGGTTCCGCAAGGCCGCGAACGCGCCGCTGTCCGTGCTGGACACGTTCGGCGACCAGCTGTGGTTCTACATCCGCGCCCTGTGCTGGACGCCGCGCACGCTGACCCGCTACCTGCGCGAGACGCTGCGGCTGCTGGCCGAGGTGAGCTTCGGCTCGGGCGCGCTGGCCGTCATCGGCGGCACGATCGGCGTGATGGTGGGCCTGTCGGTGTTCACCGGCACGGTCGTCGGCCTGCAGGGCTTCACCGCGCTGAACCAGATCGGCACGTCGGCGTTCGCGGGCTTCGTGTCCGCGTACTTCAACACCCGCGAGATCGCGCCGCTGGTCGCCGGCCTGGCGCTGAGCGCGACCGTCGGCTCCGGCTTCACCGCGCAGCTGGGCGCGATGCGGATCTCCGAGGAGATCGACGCGCTGGAGGTCATGGGCATCCCCAGCCTGCCGTACCTGGTCACCACCCGGATCATCGCGGGCTTCATCGCGATCATCCCGCTGTACGTGATCGGCCTGCTCACCTCGTACCTGGCGGCCAGGTTCATCACGGTCGAGTTCTACGGGCAGTCGGCGGGCACGTACGACCACTACTTCAACCTGTTCCTACCACCGGTGGACGTGCTCTGGTCGTTCGGCAAGGTGCTCGTCTTCGCCGTCGTGATCATCCTGACGCACTGCTACTACGGCTACCGCGCCAGCGGCGGCCCGGCGGGCGTGGGCGTCGCGGTGGGCCGCGCGGTGCGCACGGCGATCGTCACGACCAGCCTGCTGGACTTCTTCCTGAGCATGGCCATCTGGGGCACCACGACGACGGTGAGGATCGCGGGATGATCAAGCGGCGACTCATGGGCGTCGTGTTCATCGCGGTCATCGCCCTCTTCCTCTCGGTCACGGTGGCGATGTACAACGACGCGTTCACCGAGGTCGTGAAGGTGACGCTGAAGACCGACCGGGTCGGCAACCAGCTGCTCGTCGACTCCGACGTCAAGGTCCGCGGCATGATCGTCGGCCAGGTGAAGGACATCCGGACCTCCGGCGACGGCGCCGAGCTCGAACTGGCGCTCGAACCGGAGCAGGTCAGGCACATCCCGGCCAACGTCTCCGCGCGCCTGCTGCCGAAGACCCTGTTCGGCGAGCGGTACGTGCACCTGGTGCTGCCCGACGAGCGCGAGGACCCGCTCACCGACGGCGCCGTCATCGAGCAGGACCGCTCCAGCAGCGCCATCGAGCTGGAACGCGTGCTCGACGACCTGATGCCGGTGCTCCAGGCCGTGCAGCCGGAGAAGCTCGCCACCACGCTGACCGCGATGTCGCAGGCGCTGGAGAACCGGGGCAAGCCCCTGGGCGAGACGCTCGTGCAGCTGGACGCCTACCTGGGCGAGTTCAACCCGCAGCTGCCCAAGCTCAAGGACGGCATCAGCCGCCTCGCCGACGTCTCGAACGTCTACGCCGACGCCGCGCCCGACCTGGTGCAGGCGCTGTCGGACGCCACCGTCACCAGCCGCACGCTGGTCGAGCAGCGCGACAACCTGCTCGCCCTCTACGGCACGCTGACCACCACGTCGCTCGACCTGAACAGCTTCCTCGCCGTGAACAAGAACAACCTGATCCAGCTCGCGGACGTCAGCAAGCCGACGTTGGAGCTGCTGGCCAAGTACTCGCCCGAGTACCCGTGCCTGCTCAAGGGCCTGGCGGAGTTCAGGCCGATCATGGACGAGGTGTTCGGCAAGGGCACGAACGAGCCCGGCCTGCACATCACGCTGGAGATCACCGCCAACCGCGGCAAGTACGAGCCGGGCAAGGACGACCCGGAGTACGCCGACAAGCGCGGCCCGCGCTGCTACGACATCGTGCCGCGGCCGGACCCGTTCCCGCAGTACCCGCCGGAGGGCCCGGTCAAGGACGGCTCGACGTCGCCGCCGGCCGCGCGCTCGGCCACCGACGGCGTGCTGCCGCCCAACACGGGGACCATCCGGGAGGACGGCACGGTCGTGTCGTCGTTCGGCGGCGTGCCGTCGCTGGCGAACTCGCCGGAGGAGCAGGACTTCCTGGCCGCGCTGCTCGCGCCGCAGTTCGGGGTGGAGAAGCGCGACATGCCGAGCTTCACCGCGCTGCTGCTCGGACCCCTGTACCGGGGAGCGGAGGTGACGGCATGAGGTCCCTGGCCGCGCCGCTGATCAAGCTCGCCGTGTTCGCCGTGATCACGATCCTGGCGACCACGCTGCTCGCGGTGACCATCTCGAACGTCAACTTCAACGGCGCCACCGGCTACACCGCCCGGTTCACCGACGTCACCGCGCTCAACGAGGGCGACGACATCCGCATCGCGGGCGTCCGGGTCGGCCAGGTCGACGGGATCCGGGTGGTCGACCGGCGGCTGGCGGAGGTGGAGTTCTCGCTGGAGGGCGACCGCACGCTGCCCGCGTCGGTCACCGCGACGATCAAGTACCGCAACCTCGTCGGCCAGCGCTACATCTCGCTGGAGCACGGCGTGGGCGACGCGTCCGCGCTCAAGCCCGGCGACGTGATCCCGCTGGAGCGCACGAAGCCCGCGCTGGACCTGACGGTGCTGTTCAACGGCTTCAAGCCGCTGTTCCAGGCGCTGAACCCGGAGGACGTGAACCAGCTGTCCAGCGAGATCATCCAGCTGTTGCAGGGCGAGGGCGGCACGATCGACAGCCTGCTGCGCCACACCGCGTCGCTGACGTCCACGCTGGCGGGCCGCGACCAGGTGATCGGCGAGGTGATCGCCAACCTCAACGCCGTGCTGGACACCGTGAACTCGCGGACCGAGCAGGTGTCGACGCTGGTCACGACGTTGCAGGAGCTGACGACGGGCCTGGCGGGCGACCGCGAGCCGATCGGTGACGCGATCAGCGCCATGGGCGAGCTGACCACGACGACCGCCGACCTGCTCGACCAGTCGCGGCAGCCGTTGAAGGACGACATCGCCAACCTCGGCCTGGTGTCGAAGACGCTGGCGGACCACGAGGCGGTCGTGGAGAGCGTCATCCAGCGCCTGCCGACCAAGATCGAGGCGATGTCGCGGACCGCGTCCTACGGGTCCTGGTTCAACTTCTTCCTGTGCGAGGGCAGCGGGCAGGTCGCCGTGCCGCCGATCATCAACGACCCGATCCCGATCACGGCTCTGCCGGTGACGCAGCCGAGGTGCCGCCGATGAACCCCCAGCGCAACCCGGTGGCGGTCGGCGTGGTGAGCCTGACCGTGATCGCCCTGCTGCTGCTCGCCGCCTTCAACTCCGACGACCTGCCGATCATCGGCGGCGGCACCACCTACTCCGCCGAGTTCACCGAGGCCGCGGGCCTGATCCCGTCGAACGAGGTGCGGGTGGCCGGGGTGAAGGTCGGCAAGGTGACCAAGGTCGAGCTGGACGGCGACAAGGTGAAGGTGTCGTTCCGGGTGAAGGACGCCTGGGTCGGCGACCGCACGACCGCGGTGATCCGGATCAAGACGCTGCTCGGGCAGAAGTTCCTGGCGCTCGACCCGCAGGGCTCGCAGCCGCTGGACCCGGGCGAGCCGATCCCGCGCGAGCGCACGCTGTCGCCGTACGACGTGCAGGAGGCGTTCAACGGCCTGGCGTCCACGGTCGGCCAGATCGACACCCAGCAGCTCGCGGACAGCTTCCAGGTGCTGTCGGAGACGTTCCAGGGCTCGGCGGAGAGCGTGCGCGGCGCGTTGGACGGCCTGTCGGCGCTGTCGAAGACGATCTCCTCGCGCGACGAGCAGCTGGCCGAGCTGCTGGCCAACACCAACGAGATCACCAAGACCCTGTCCGACCGCAACGAGCAGTTCGAGAAGCTGCTCGCGGACGGCAACCTGCTGCTGGAGGAGCTGCGCAAGCGGCGGGACGCGATCGGGGCGCTGCTCAGGGGCACCCGCGAGCTGTCCAAGGAGCTGTCCGGCCTGGTCGCCGACAACTCCGCGCAGCTGCGGCCGGCGCTGGAGCAGCTGGAGCGGGTGACCACGATGTTGCAGCGCAACCAGGACTCGCTGGAGCGCAGCCTGGCGCTGATGGGCCCGTTCTTCCGGGTGTTCGCCAACACCCTGGGCAACGGCCGCTGGTTCGACGTCTACATCTGCGGCCTGCTGCCGCCGTCGGTGAACCTCGGCGTGGTCGGCTTCAACGAAGAGGGCTGCCTCCCTCCCGGCGTGCAGAGGGGGAACTGACGTGGCGACCACGAGGACGGGCCGTGACCTGGTCCGCGCGGTGGCGATCGCGTGCGTGCTGGCGATCGTGGCCGCGGTGGCGATGTGGTGGGTGTTCGCGGGCGCCGACAGCCGCCGGGTGACCGCGCTGTTCGGCGCGGCCGTCGGCGTCTACCCCGGCTCGGACGTGCGGGTGCTCGGCGTGCGGGTCGGCACGATCGACGAGGTCGAGCCGCAGGGCGCGCTGGTCAAGGTGGTGATGTCGCTCGACCGGTCGGTCAAGGTGCCCGCGGACGCGCAGGCGGTCGTGGTCGCGCCCAGCGTGGTCAGCGACCGGTACGTGCAGCTCGCGCCCGCCTACACCGGCGGCGACGTGATGGGCGAGAACGCGACCATCCCGCGCGAGCGCACCGCCACCCCCGTCGAGCTGGACGAGCTGTACGCGAGCCTGGACGAGCTGACCACCGCGCTCGGCCCGAACGGGGCCAACAAGGACGGCGCGCTGTCGGAGCTGCTCGACTCGGCCGCGAACAACCTCCAGGGCAACGGGCAGGCGCTCGGCGACACCGTCAAGCAGCTCGGTGACGCCACCCGCACGTTGTCCGGCTCGAAGGACGACCTGTTCGGCACCGTGGACAACCTGCAGAAGTTCACCGGGATGCTGGCCGCGAACGACAGCCAGGTGCGCGACTTCAACCGGCAGCTCGCCGAGGTCGCCGGTTTCCTCGCCGACGAGCGGGAGAACCTGGGCGCCGCGCTGACCGAGCTGGCCACCGCGCTCGGCCAGGTGCAGGGCTTCATCCAGGACAACCGGGCCGTGCTGAAGTCGAACGTCGACAAGCTCGCCGGCATCACCCAGATCCTGGTCGACCAGCGCGCGTCGCTGGCCGAGGCGCTGGACGTCGGGCCGCTGGCGCTGGGCAACCTGCAGAACGCCTACAACGCGGCCTCCGGCACGCTCGACACCAGGGCCGACCTGAACGAGCTGAGCCAGCCGCCGATCGTGCTGATCTGCAAGCTGATCCAGGGCGTCGAGCCGGGCCGGGTGCCCGGCGTGCTCGCCGAGACGTGCCGCGGGCTGGAGCCGCTGCTCAGCGGCGCCGTGCCGTTGAAGACGCCCCAGGAGATCGCGACCGACCTGGCCCAGGGCAAGCTGCCGCTGCCCCTGCCGCTCGCGGGGGTGCCCCGGTGAGGCGGATCGCGGTGCTCGTCGCGAGCGCGCTGGTGCTGACCGGCTGCGGCTCGGGCGGCTTCGACGGCGTCTACAACATGCCGCTGCCCGGCGGCGCGGACGTCGGCGACCGGCCGTACGAGGTGAAGGTCCAGTTCAAGGACGTGCTCGACCTGGTGCCGCAGGCCGGGGTGAAGGTCAACGACGTGCCGGTCGGCCGGGTCGACCGGATCGACCTCGGCGCGGACGGCTGGACCGCCGAGGTGACCGTGCTGGTCAACGGCGACGTGAAGCTGCCGGGCAACGCGGTCGCCCGGCTGCGCCAGTCCGCGCTGCTCGGCGAGAAGTACGTCGAGCTGGCCGGTCCCGCCGAGGGGCGCGAGGAGGGCGCTCTCACCGGCGGTTCGGTCATCCCGGTCGAGCGGACCAACCGCAACCCCGAGGTCGAAGAGGTCTTCGGCGCGCTGTCCATGCTGCTCAACGGCGGTGGCATCGCCCAGCTCCAGGACATCAGCCGCGAGCTGAACGCGGCCCTGGAGGGCAACGAGCCGCAGATCCGATCGCTGCTGCACAACCTGAACGAGCTGGTCGGCGACCTCGACGCGCACAAGGGCGAGATCACCCGCGCGCTGGACGGCCTCAACCGGCTCGGCGGCACGCTCAACGCCCAGCGCGAGCAGATCACCGGCGTGCTGGACGGGCTCGAACCGGGCCTGAAGGTGCTCAGCGAGCAGCGCACCCAGCTGGTCACGCTGCTGCAGTCGCTGGACGCGCTGTCCGACGTCGCGGTGGACACGGTGAACAAGTCCAAGGACGACCTCGTGGCCGACCTGAAGGCGTTGACGCCGACGCTGCAGAAGCTCGCCGAGGCGGGCACGAACCTGCCCAACGGCTTCGAGCTGCTGCTGACCTACCCGTTCCCGGACTCGGCGGTGGACGCCATCAAGGGCGACTACACGAACCTCTACGCCGACATCGACCTGAACCTGGGCACGATCGTGGACAACCTGGGCCGGTCGCGGCAGTCGCCGCTGCCGAGCCTGCCCGGGCTGCCCGGCGTCGACGGCAACGCGCCGTCCCTGCCGCTGCCCCTGCCGAACCTGCCGCTGCCCGGCGTGTCGGGCCAGTCGGGGCTCGGCGACCTGCTCGGCGGACTGCTCGGAGGTGGGCGGTGATCCCCGGTCGGATCAAGCTCCAGATCGGCGCGTTCGTGCTGATCGCGCTGGTCGGCGTGAGCTACGTCGGCGCGCGGTACGTCGGGCTCGGCCGCGTGTTCGGCGCGTCCGGGTACGTGGTGACGATGCAGCTGGCCGAGTCCGGCGGCGTGTTCACCAACGCCGAGGTGACCTACCGCGGCGTCGCCGTCGGCCGGGTCGGGCAGATGCGGCTGACCGCGGACGGGCTGGAGGTCGACCTCGACATCGACCCGAGCGCCCCGTCGATCCCGTCCGACCTGGAGGCCGTGGTCGCCAACCGGTCCGCCGTGGGCGAGCAGTTCGTCGACCTGCGCCCGCGCGGAGAGGACGGGCCGTACCTGGCGGACGGGTCGGTCATCCCGCGGTCGGCCACCAGGACGCCGCCGCCGGTGGACACCCTGCTGACCAACCTCGACGCGTTCGCCAAGTCGGTGCCGACCGAATCGCTGCGGACCGTGGTGGACGAGCTGGACCTGGCGTTCAACGGCACCGGGCCGGACCTCCAGGTGCTGCTGGACAACACGAAGGCGTTCACCCGGGCGGCGACGGAGCACCTGCCGCAGACCAAGGCGCTGATCGACAGCGGGTTGGTGGTGCTGAACACGCAGGCCACGCAGGGCGGCGCGATCAAGTCGTTCTCGGCGGACCTGCGGTCGCTCGCCGAGCAGCTGAAGAACTCCGACGCCGACCTCCGCCGGCTCATCGGCGTCTCGCCGCAGGCCGCGGAGCAGGTGTCGGCGCTGCTGCGGGAGACCGGGCCCAACCTGGGCGTGGTGCTGGCCAACCTGCTGACCACGGGGAACATCCTGGTCACGCGCCTGAACGGGCTGGAGCAGATCGCCGTCACCTACCCGATCATCGTCGGCGGCGGCTTCACCGTGGCCAAGGGCGACGGCACGGGCGCGCACTTCGGGCTGGCCCTGAACGTGTTCGACCCGCCGCCGTGCACGGTCGGTTACGACAGCACCACGATCCGGCAGGGCACCGACACCACCCCGGCCGAGTTCAACACGCAGGCCTACTGCGCGTTGGCCCGCGGCAGCGCCACCGGCGTGCGCGGCGCCCAGAACGCGCCTTACGGTGGGCTCCCGGTCACGACGCCGACCGGCGACGAGACCTCGCAGCCGGGTCGGGAGCCGACCGCGGGCGAGACCGCGGCCGAGGCGCCGCTGCTGACCAGCCTGGGGCAGTTGCTCGGTCTGCCGGGCTGAGGAGAGGGACGGATGGACGTTCGACGTTGGACGCTGCCGATCGCGGCCGTGCTCGCGGTCCTGGCCGCCGGCTACGCGGTGTGGGCCGGGGTGTCGTGGTGGAGCGCGTCGTCGAGCGACTCGGTGGCGTTCTCGCGCGAGCGGGACGAGGTGCTGCGGGTCGGGCAGGTCGGGATCGCGAACTTCACCACCCTCGACTACAAGAAGGTGGACGAGGACCTCGACCGGTGGCTGGACTCGTCCACGGGCGAGTTGCGCTCCGAGATCGAGGACGGCCGGGCCGAGCGGAAGAAGCAGATCGAGGACGCCAAGACGGTGACCGTGAGCCGGGTGCTGGACGCGGCCGTCACCGAGCTCGACGCACGGGCCGGGAAGGCGCACCTCATCGCGGTCGTGGAGACCACGGTGACGCCGGAGGGCGGGCAGGCGGTGAAGAAGGTCAACCGGTACCAGACGGACCTGGCCCGCACCGACGCCGGTTGGAAGCTCAGCGCGCTGGGGCCGGTCGCGGCCGGCGGCGCGTGAACCGAGGAGATGACGTCAGTGCCACCGCCCCGCCGCCGCCCGGTCCCGACCACGCCGACCACCCGGCCTCGCGTCGCCGGCCTGCGCAAACGCCCTGAGCCGACCGCCGCGCCGGACGCCGAGGCGAACGGCGTCGACGCCGGGCCCGCACCGGCCGAGGACACGCGCCCCGAGCGCGAGGCCGCCGAGCCGACCGCCGCCGATCGCGCCGAGACCCTGCCCTCCGACCGCGACGTCATGCGTCCGGCCGAGGTCACGGGCCTGATCGAGCCCCGCGAGGACGACCAGGACGACGAGGACGAGGCCACCGAGCCCGCGCCTCGCCCCCGCCCCACCGGCCGCCGCAAGCGCACCGGCGAGGCCGTCGCGCCCAGTGTCCTGACCGAGCCCGACGCGCGGCACTCGAAGTCCGAGTCCGACGAGTCGGCGGCCCGGGACGACGAGCCCGAGGACCGCTCGACCCGCCTCGGCGGGTCCGGCCCGACCCTGCCGATCGCCCTGGTCGTGCTGGCCGCGCTGCTGGTCGCCCTGGGCGTGTGGTTCCAGGACCAGGCGGGCGAGGTCCGCTACAACCAGGCCCTGGTCGACAGCGGTGGCACGACCGAGGTCGCCGGCCAGGCGCGCGAGGCGGTCGAGAAGGCGTTCTCCTACAACTACGCCGACGTCTCGGCCACCGAGAAGGCCGCCAACGAGCTGCTGGTCGGCAAGGCCAAGTGCCAGTACAACGCGATCTTCGGCCCGGTGCGCACGCTCGCGCCCGAGCAGAAGCTCGTGGTCACGGTGAAGGCCGTGTCCAGCGGCGTGACCACGCTCGACGGCGACCGCGCCACCGTGCTGCTGTTCCTCGACCAGGTCACCACCCGCACGACCGACAACCAGAGCGGCGGCGGCATCGCGATGATGCGGGTCGGCGCGCAGAAGGTCGACGACCGGTGGAAGGTCGACAACATGGAGATGTTCGGCCAGAGCGGCGACCAGGCGGCCGAAACCGCCAAGTGCTGACCGGGCGGCGGCCGGACGGCCTCGCGGGACGTCCACTCAGGACTGCGAACCCGGTTTCATGCCCCAACACAAGGTGATCTGAGTCACACTTTTCGGTCGGTGACCGAACGAAATCGCCACGGTCTCCCTTCGGGGTCTGAACGCCCGTGAAAGGTCACGGTTGCTCACGTCCATGTATTTTCGCAGGTCACAGCGGTAACTCCGCGTTATCGCGCCTTGCGCCAGTGGAGTGATCGCCGCGTGGCATCTTGACTGTGGGCGTCGGCGGGGTCACTCTGTCGGTGAGCACGAGAAAGGTCCTTCCAGGTGCCTCTCGACAGTTGCCGCGCGCGTGGCTAGACTGCTCCTTTGCGCTGCCCTCTTTCCGTTTGCCCTTCGCCGAGAGCTGGATTGCCGGGCATCGCCGCACCCTTGACAGCCGTGCCAGTTCCGCTGACTGGCCAGCTACCTGTCCCTGGAAGGACGCATCTTGGCGATCTCTCGCGCGACCAAGGCCACTGCTGCGACCAACTCCACGTCGGGGATTCCCGGAGCGCCGAAGCGAGTCTCTTTCGCGAAGATCCACGAACCGCTTCAGACGCCCAACCTGCTCGACCTGCAGATCCAGTCGTTCGAATGGCTCACCGGCGACGAGGCGTGGTTCCAGCGCCGCGTCGACGAAGGTGACGAGGCGCCGACGGGCGGCCTCGAGGAGGTCTTGAACGAGATCTCCCCGATCGAGGACTTCTCCGGCTCGATGTCGCTCTCCTTCTCCGACCCGCGCTTCGACGAGGTCAAGGCCTCGACCGAGGAGTGCAAGGACAAGGACATGACGTACGCCGCCCCGTTGTTCGTCACGGCGGAGTTCACCAACCACACCACCGGCGAGATCAAGAGCCAGACGGTGTTCATGGGTGACTTCCCGATGATGACCGACAAGGGCACGTTCATCATCAACGGCACCGAGCGGGTCGTGGTTTCCCAGCTCGTCCGCTCGCCGGGTGTCTACTACGACACCGCGATCGACAAGACGACCGACAAGGACGTCTTCAGCGTCAAGATCATCCCGTCCCGGGGTGCCTGGCTGGAGTTCGACGTGGACAAGCGCGACACCGTCGGTGTCCGCATCGACCGCAAGCGCCGCCAGCCGGTGACCGTGCTGCTGAAGGCGCTGGGTTGGACCACCGAGCAGATCCGCGAGCGCTTCTCGTTCAGCGAGACGCTGCTGACGACGCTGGAGAAGGACCACACCGCGGGTACCGACGAGGCGTTGCTCGACATCTACCGCAAGCTGCGTCCGGGCGAGCCGCCGACGAAGGAGTCCGCGCAGGCGCTGCTGGAGAACCTGTTCTTCAAGGACAAGCGCTACGACCTGGCGAAGGTCGGCCGGTACAAGATCAACAAGAAGCTGGGCCTGGCCACCCCGATCTCCACGGGCGTGCTGACCGAGGACGACATCGTCACCACGATCGAGTACCTGGTCCGCCTGCACGCCGGTGAGACGACGATGCAGCCCGGCGACACCGAGGTGCCCGTCGAGGTCGACGACATCGACCACTTCGGCAACCGCCGCCTGCGCACCGTCGGCGAGCTGATCCAGAACCAGATCCGGGTCGGCCTCTCCCGCATGGAGCGCGTCGTCCGCGAGCGCATGACGACCCAGGACGTCGAGGCCATCACGCCGCAGACCCTGATCAACATCCGCCCGGTGGTGGCTGCGATCAAGGAGTTCTTCGGCACGTCCCAGCTGTCGCAGTTCATGGACCAGACGAACCCGCTCGCGGGCCTGACCCACAAGCGCCGCCTGTCGGCGCTGGGCCCGGGTGGTCTGTCCCGTGAGCGCGCCGGCATGGAGGTCCGCGACGTCCACCCGTCGCACTACGGCCGCATGTGCCCGATCGAGACGCCGGAAGGCCCGAACATCGGCCTGATCGGCTCGCTGTCCTCCTACGGGCGGGTCAACCCGTTCGGCTTCATCGAGACGCCGTACCGCAAGGTCGTCGACGGCCGGGTCACCGACCAGATCGACTACCTGACGGCCGACGAAGAGGACCGCTACGTCAAGGCGCAGGCGAACGCCAAGATCGACGACGAGGGCAACTTCCTCGAGGACAAGGTCCTGGTCCGCAAGAAGGGCGGCGAGGTCGAGCAGATCGACCCGGCCGACGTGGACTACATGGACGTCTCGCCGCGGCAGATGGTGTCGGCCGCGACCGCGATGATCCCGTTCCTCGAGCACGACGACGCGAACCGCGCCCTGATGGGCGCGAACATGCAGCGCCAGGCGGTGCCGCTGCTGCGCAGCGAGTCCCCGCTGGTCGGCACCGGCATGGAGCTGCGCGCCGCGGTCGACGCCGGTGACGTCGTGGTGGCCAAGAAGACCGGTGTGGTCGAGGAGATCTCCGCCGACTACGTCACGGTCATGGCCGACGACGGCTCGCGGCAGACCTACGGCCTGCACAAGTTCCGCCGGTCCAACCAGGGCACGTGCATCAACCAGAAGCCCATCGTGAACGAGGGCGACCGGGTGCACGAGGGCCAGGTGCTGGCCGACGGCCCGTGCACCGAGAACGGCGAGATGGCGCTGGGCAAGAACCTGCTCGTCGCGATCATGCCGTGGGAGGGCCACAACTACGAGGACGCGATCATCCTGTCGCAGCGCCTCGTGCAGGACGACGTCCTGACCTCGATCCACATCGAGGAGCACGAGATCGACGCGCGGGACACCAAGCTGGGCGCCGAGGAGATCACCCGGGACATCCCGAACGTCTCCGAGGAGGTCCTGGCCGACCTCGACGAGCGCGGCATCATCCGCATCGGCGCCGAGGTCCAGCCCGGCGACATCCTGGTCGGCAAGGTCACGCCCAAGGGCGAGACCGAGCTGACCCCGGAGGAGCGCCTGCTCCGCGCGATCTTCGGCGAGAAGGCGCGCGAGGTGCGCGACACGTCGCTGAAGGTGCCGCACGGCGAGTACGGCAAGGTCATCGGCATCCGCGTGTTCAGCCGCGAGGACGACGACGAGCTGCCCCCCGGCGTGAACGAGCTGGTCCGCGTCTACGTGGCCCAGAAGCGCAAGATCCAGGACGGCGACAAGCTCGCCGGCCGCCACGGCAACAAGGGCGTCATCGGCAAGATCCTCCCGGTCGAGGACATGCCGTTCCTCGAGGACGGCACCCCGGTCGACATCGTGCTGAACACGCACGGCGTGCCGCGTCGTATGAACATCGGCCAGGTGCTGGAGACCCACCTCGGGTGGATCGCCAAGCAGGGCTGGAGCATCAACGGCGACCCGGACTGGGCGAAGAACCTGCCGGCGGAGCTGTACGACGTCGAGCCCGGCACCAAGACCGCCACGCCCGTCTTCGACGGCGCCAAGGAGGACGAGATCACGGGCCTGCTCGGCTCGACGATCCCGAACCGCGACGGCGAGCGGATGGTCAAGGAGAACGGCAAGGCGGTGCTCCTGGACGGGCGCAGCGGCGAGCCGTACCCCTTCCCGGTGTCCGTCGGCTACATGTACATCCTGAAGCTGCTGCACCTGGTCGACGACAAGATCCACGCCCGCTCGACCGGCCCGTACTCGATGATCACGCAGCAGCCGCTGGGTGGTAAGGCGCAGTTCGGTGGTCAGCGGTTCGGTGAGATGGAGTGCTGGGCGATGCAGGCGTACGGCGCCGCGTACACGCTCCAGGAACTGCTCACGATCAAGTCCGACGACGTGCTCGGCCGCGTGAAGGTCTACGAGGCCATCGTCAAGGGCGAGAACATCCCGGAGCCGGGTATCCCGGAGTCCTTCAAGGTGCTGCTCAAGGAGCTCCAGTCGCTGTGCCTCAACGTCGAGGTGCTGTCCTCGGACGGCGCCGCGATCGAGATGCGCGACGGCGACGACGAAGACCTCGAACGCGCTGCGGCCAACCTCGGCATCAACCTGTCGAGGACCGAGTCGCCGTCCGTGGACGACGTCGTCAACTGACGCTCGCCGTCATCCGGGGGGATGCCTCCCGCGTCCCCCCGGATGACCAAGCCACCAGCACCCCAAGCAGCACCGAACCAAAAAGGGGAAGAGAGTAGACGTGCTCGACGTCAACTTCTTCGATGAGCTTCGCATCGGTCTCGCGACCGCGGACGACATCCGCCAGTGGTCCTTCGGCGAGGTCAAGAAGCCCGAGACCATCAACTACCGCACGCTCAAGCCGGAGAAGGACGGCTTGTTCTGCGAGAAGATCTTCGGTCCCACCCGGGACTGGGAGTGCTACTGCGGCAAGTACAAGCGCGTCCGCTTCAAGGGCATCATCTGCGAGCGCTGCGGCGTCGAGGTGACCCGCGCCAAGGTGCGCCGCGAGCGGATGGGCCACATCGAACTGGCCGCGCCCGTCACGCACATCTGGTACTTCAAGGGCGTCCCCAGCCGGTTGGGCTACCTGCTCGACCTGGCACCCAAGGACCTCGAGAAGATCATCTACTTCGCGGCCTACGTCATCGTGGGCGTGAACACCGAGCTGCGCCACAACGACCTGCCCACGCTCGAGAACGAGATGCAGGTCGAGCGCAAGCGGGTCGAGAACCGGCGTGACGCCGACGTCGAGGCCCGGGCGCAGAAGCTGGAAGCCGACCTGGCCGAGCTGGAGGCGGAGGGCGCCAAGTCCGACGTCCGCCGCAAGGTCAAGGAGGGCGGCGAGCGCGAGATGCGCCAGCTCCGCGACCGCGCCCAGCGCGAGCTGGACCGGCTCGACGAGATCTGGTCCACCTTCACCAAGCTCGAGCGCGCCCAGCTGATCGCGGACGAGCTGCTCTACCGCGAGCTGTACGACCGCTACGGCGACTACTTCACCGGCGCCATGGGCGCGGAGGCCATCCAGCGGCTGCTGGGTGACTACGACGTCGACGCCGAGGCCGACGTGCTGCGCGAGACCATCCGCAGCGGCAAGGGCCAGAAGAAGCTGCGCGCCCTCAAGCGGTTGAAGGTCGTGGCCGCCTTCCAGGCGACCCGCAACAACCCGCAGGGCATGGTGCTGGACTGCGTCCCGGTCATCCCGCCGGACCTGCGCCCGATGGTGCAGCTCGACGGTGGCCGCTTCGCCACGTCCGACCTGAACGACCTGTACCGCCGCGTCATCAACCGCAACAACCGCCTCAAGCGACTGATCGACCTCGGCGCGCCCGAGATCATCGTCAACAACGAGAAGCGGATGCTGCAGGAGGCCGTCGACGCGCTGTTCGACAACGGCCGCCGCGGCCGGCCGGTGACGGGCCCGGGCAACCGGCCGCTCAAGTCGCTGTCCGACCTGCTCAAGGGCAAGCAGGGCCGGTTCCGCCAGAACCTGCTCGGCAAGCGCGTCGACTACTCGGGCCGTTCGGTCATCGTGGTCGGCCCGCAGCTGAAGCTGCACCAGTGCGGCCTGCCCAAGCAGATGGCGCTCGAGCTGTTCAAGCCGTTCGTGATGAAGCGGCTGGTCGACCTCAACCACGCGCAGAACATCAAGTCCGCCAAGCGGATGGTGGAGCGCGCGCGCCCCGCCGTGTGGGACGTGCTGGAAGAGGTCATCACCGAGCACCCCGTGCTGCTCAACCGCGCGCCCACGCTGCACCGGCTGGGCATCCAGGCCTTCGAGCCGCAGCTGGTCGAGGGCAAGGCCATCCAGCTGCACCCGCTGGTCTGCGAGGCGTTCAACGCCGACTTCGACGGTGACCAGATGGCGGTCCACCTGCCGCTGTCCGCCGAGGCGCAGGCCGAGGCGCGCGTGCTGATGCTGTCGTCGAACAACATCCTCTCGCCCGCGTCGGGCAAGCCGCTGGCCATGCCGCGTCTGGACATGGTGACCGGCCTGTACCACCTGACCCGGCACAAGAAGGGTGACCTCGGCGAAGGCCAGGCCTACTCCTCGGCCGCCGAGGCGCTGATGGCGTTCGACCGCAAGGTCCTGGGCCTGCAGGCCATGGTCAAGATCCGGATCACGGACAAGAACCCGCCGAAGGGCCAGGAGCCGGAGGGCTGGGAGCCCGGTCAGGCGTGGCTGGCCGAGACCACCCTCGGTCGCGTGCTGTTCAACGAGGTCCTGCCGGCGGACTACCCGTTCATCAACGACGTCATGCCGAAGAAGCGGCAGGCGACGATCATCAACGACCTCGCCGAGCGGTACCCGATGGTCACCGTCGCCCGGACGCTGGACAAGCTGAAGGACGCCGGCTTCTACTGGGCCACCCGGTCGGGCGTCACGGTCGCGATCTCCGACGTGCTCGTGCCGGCTGCCAAGCAGGGCATCCTGGACGAGTACGAGAAGCTCGCGGACGCGGTCGAGAAGCGCTACCAGCGCGGTCAGCTCTCCCACACGGAGCGCAACAACGAGCTGGTCAAGGTGTGGACCAAGGCAACCGAAGAGGTCGCCGAGGTCATGGAGGCCAACTTCCCCGAGGACAACTCGATCCGCATGATCGTGATGTCGGGCGCGGCGGGCAACATGACCCAGGTCCGGTCGCTCGCGGGCATGCGTGGTCTGGTGACCAACCCGAAGGGCGAGTACATCCCGCGGCCGATCAAGAGCTCGTTCCGCGAGGGCTTGTCGGTGCTGGAGTACTTCATCGCCACGCACGGCGCCCGCAAGGGTCTGGCCGACACCGCGCTGCGCACCGCCGACTCGGGTTACCTGACCCGTCGTCTGGTGGACGTGTCGCAGGACGTCATCATCCGCGAGGTCGACTGCGGCACCACGCGCGGCGTGAACATGACGGTCGGCGAGCGGCTGGGCGACAAGGTCGTGCTGGCCGAGTTCGCGCAGACCAGCGTGTACGCGCGGACCATCGCCGAGGACATCACCGACGCCGATGGCAACATCGTGCTCAACCGCGGTGACGACCTGGGCGACCCGGCGCTGGCGACGCTCGTCGAGGCGGGCGTGACCAGGGTCAAGGTCCGCTCGGTGCTGACCTGCGAGTCCGCGGTCGGTGTGTGCGCGTCCTGCTACGGCCGTTCGATGGCGACCGGCAAGCTGGTCGACGTCGGCGAGGCCGTCGGCATCGTCGCCGCGCAGTCCATCGGTGAGCCCGGCACGCAGCTGACCATGCGCACGTTCCACCAGGGCGGTGTGGCCGGTGACGACATCACCACCGGTCTGCCCCGTGTGCAGGAGCTGTTCGAGGCTCGCGTGCCGAAGGGCAAGGCGCCCATCGCGGACGTCGACGGCCGGGTGCGCATCGAGGACGGCGACCGGTTCTGGAAGATCACCCTCATCCCGGACGACGGGTCCGAGGAGATCCTCTTCGAGAAGCTGTCCAAGCGTCAGCGGCTCGCGAACACGGCCACCGGCCCGTTGCAGGACGGCGACCACGTCGGCGTCGGCCAGCAGCTGCTGGAGGGCACGCCCGACCCGCACGAGGTGCTGCGCGTGATGGGCCCGCGTGAGGCCCAGCTGCACCTGGTCGGCGAGGTCCAGAAGGTCTACCGGGCCCAGGGCGTGGCGATCCACGACAAGCACATCGAGGTCATCGTCCGGCAGATGCTGCGCCGGGTGACGATCATCGACTCGGGTGCGACCGAGTTCCTGCCGGGCTCGCTGGTCGAGCGCGCGGAGTTCGAGTCGGGCAACCGGGCCGTGGTGGCCGAGGGTGGCGAGCCCGCCGCCGGCCGTCCGGTGCTGATGGGTATCACGAAGGCGTCGCTGGCCACGGACTCGTGGCTGTCGGCGGCCTCCTTCCAGGAGACGACGAGGGTCTTGACGGACGCCGCCATCAACGGGCGTTCGGACAAGCTCATCGGCCTGAAGGAGAACGTGATCATCGGCAAGCTGATCCCGGCCGGCACCGGCATCAACCGGTACCGGAACATCCAGGTGCAGCCGACCGAGGAAGCGCGTGCGGCGGCGTACGCCATCCCGAGCTACGACGACGGCTACTACACGCCGGACGTCTTCGGCACGGGCACGGGCGCCGCGGTCCCGCTGGACGACTACGACTTCGGCCGCGACTACCGCTGAAGCAGCCAGTCGACTGAAAGGCCCCCGGAGCCTCCCGCTCCGGGGGCCTTTCCGCGCGTGTCGAACGCTCAGGTGTCGAACGTTCAGGTACCCCGAGTTCAACGCTCGGACGCGTGGTGGGGCACTGCACAGACCGGCCTGCGCGTCTTGAGCGCGGAACTCACGGGTCCTGAGCGTTCGACACGCGCGCGGCTCAGGTGGGGCGGCGGCGGGATTTGGCCAGGGAGCGGGCGCGGGCGACCAGGTCGTCCACGAGGTCCGAGTCCGCGACCGGGGGTGCCAGGTCGGAGCAGCACGGTGGCTTGGTGCGCTTCTCGGTCAGCTTCGGGCGGACGCCGGCCAGTTCGTACAGCGTTTCGTAGAGGTCGCGGCCGGGGTCGTCGTCGTGCGGGCCGACGAGCAGGATCCACGCCGTCCGCGGCGAGGGGAAAGCGACGACCACGCGGTCGGCGCCGCGCAGGTGCTTCACGCACAGGCGTGGCAGCGGTTCGGGGCCGGTGACGCGGTAGCCGAGCGCCAGGCAGCCGCTGTGGGCCAGTTCGTCCAGGAACCTGTCGTAGGCGACCCTGGCGGCGCCGCGCAGGCCGGCGGCCTGGCCGGCCGCGACGGGCGTTTCGACGACGGTGATCAGCGAACTACGCGTCCTTCGCCGCGGTGCAGCTGCTCCAGGCTGGTGACGAGGTCGTCGCGGTCGAGCAGCGCCGCGTCGCTCAACCGCCGGTGCACCTCGTCCAGCAACGCGCGGTTCTTGCCCGCCCGCCTCAGGTCCGACACGACGTGCAGCACCTCGTGCAGCCGCACGGCGTCCAACAACATCCGGGGCTCCTGGCTGTGGATCGCGAGCACGCCCTCGCGCGCCCACGCCTTGACCGTCTTCTCGGTCAGCTCCAGCAGCTCACCGGCCACCACCGGCCGCACCGGCGGGGCCTTGCGCAGGGCCTTCGCCACCACGCCGTGCAGCTTTCGCCGCCGCTCGTCGTCCTCCGACAAGCTCGACGCGACCTCTTCGATCTCCTCGATCTGGTCGAACAGGTCGCGGATCTGCGCAGCCTCCGTGGCGACGGACATGACGGGACCTCCTCGGGTCACTACCGATTATCACCCTGTTTTCCGGTAGTGACAACGGTGGCCCCGCACCATCGGCGCGGGGCCACCACCACGAGGATCAGGACGAGAAGAACAACCCGCCCAGGCCACGGTGCTTCCGGTGCCCGTAGTGGCCACCACCGCCGTAGCCCCAGCCCGGCTGCGGGGCCGGCTGCTGGACGTAGTGGACCTGAGCGGGCTGCGGCGCGACGGGCGGCGGGGGCGGGGGAGCCATCTGCTGCTCGAGCCGGGTGATGGCCTCCAGCTCGCCGTAGTCGAGGAAGACCCCGCGGCAGCCATCACACTGCTCGATGTGCACGCCCATGCGGTCGAAGGTGCGCATGTTCGCATGACACTTGGGACACTGCATCGTGTGAGCCTCCTGCTCTTGACGCGATGGTCCCGATATTAGCCGCGCCGAATGGGTTCGTGTGTCGACACGATCCGCGCGCACGCGTCGATCAGCGCTTCTTGAGCGTCGTTCAACTCCGTCCCGTCGCGCTCCGCAGCGGAAAGGGCACGGGCCGCCATCTGCACGACCAGTGCGCGCGCGGGCGCGTCCAGCACCGACCACGGGTCGTCCCGCGGCACGCCGGCGCCACCCGCGTCCAGGTACGCCCCGAGCAGCCGCCCCCACGCGTCGGCGTCGAGCACGCCCGCCGCGTGCAGCGCGGCCGGCCGCGCCAGATCCCACGCCGGATCACCCACGCCGAGGTCGTCCACGTCGATGAGCCGGTACCCGTCCCGCCACACCAGCTGGCCGAGGTGCCAGTCGCCGTGGATGAGCGTGACGCCGCCGTCGCCGAACTCCGGCAACGTCGCGAACGCCCGCCGCACCAGGTCGGCCGCCGGCGTGGCGAGGGTCAGCTCGCGCACCGCCCGTTCCATCCGGGGCCGGGCGCCGGCCAGGGGCACGGGCGGCGCGAAGTCCGCCGCGGTGAACCGGTGCAGCGCGGCCAGCATCCGCCCCGCCGCCTCCATGGGCAGGTCCTCGGGCTCGCTCTGGGGCACCGGAGTCCCCATCGGCCACGCCGTCACGGCCCGCCCCAGCACGACCGCGGGCGCCGAGCGCGGCGCGAGCAGGAGCTCGCCCAGCCGCGGGTCGGCCGCCAGCCGGAGCCGCTCGGTGAGCACGGCCAGGTCCGTGCCCCGCTCGTGCGCCTTGAGCACCACGTCCGCGACCCGGACCACCACCACGTCGCCGCGCACCGCGAGCACCTCGGGCGAGGCGTCGGCCGCCACCAGCGCGGCCATGCCCGCGATGAGTTCGGAGTTCACCCGACCAGTGTGACCGGCCGCCTGCCCGGCCCCGGCCACAGTCGCGACAGGCGCACTTCCACCCGAACGAGTGAATGGGTGGCCACTCCGACCTGCGCCCTCCGCCTATTCATGTTCTGATAACCCGTGAGTCGCTCCTCGGTCCTGCGGCCGGTCCCTTCGAGCGAACGGTTGCGAGAACCGTCACAAAACCACCCCCGAACTTGATCGGCGGGCGGCGCGCGTCCGCCCGACCAGGCGCGGCAGCGGATCCGTTTTGACCCGTGGGAACCAGGCGGGGTATCTTTGGTACTCGTGCCCGACCCATGTCGGGCCGCTCCGCGTGCCTACGCGCCAGTGGTGCTGGAAAGCCGGCCGCGGTGACCTCCACGCGTAGGGGCATCCTGGGATGTCGCCTGCGGACCTGGGGCGCTGTGTAGCACTTTCGGTACTGCCGAGAGCGGCGACACGCCCGACCTCGGGTGCAGAGAGGGACCAAGTAAACAGGGCTCGTCGCCCACGCGGCGGGCACGTAAAGGGAAGAAGCAGCCGGCGTATGCCAACGATCCAGCAGCTGGTCCGCAAGGGCCGGCAGGACAAGGTCGCCAAGCAGAAGACCGCGGCGCTCAAGGGCAGCCCGCAGCGGCGCGGTGTGTGCACCCGCGTCTACACGACCACGCCCAAGAAGCCGAACTCGGCGCTGCGCAAGGTCGCCCGCGTGAAGCTCACGAGCGGTATCGAGGTCACGGCTTACATCCCCGGTGAGGGCCACAACCTGCAGGAGCACTCGATGGTGCTCGTGCGCGGCGGTCGTGTGAAGGACCTCCCCGGTGTCCGCTACAAGATCATCCGCGGTTCGCTCGACACGCAGGGCGTGAAGAACCGCAAGCAGGCTCGCAGCCGGTACGGCGCGAAGAAGGAGAAGAGCTGATGCCCCGCAAGGGACCGGCCCCGAAGCGGCCGCTGATCTCCGACCCGGTCTACAGCTCTCCGCTGGTGACCCAGCTCATCAACAAGGTGCTGGTCGACGGCAAGCGCTCCGTGGCCGAGCGGATCGTGTACGGCGCCCTCGAAGGCGCCCGCGACAAGACGGGCACCGACCCGGTGGTGACGCTCAAGCGCGCCCTGGACAACGTCAAGCCCGCGCTCGAGGTGAAGTCCCGCCGCGTCGGTGGCGCCACCTACCAGGTGCCGGTCGAGGTGAAGCCGGGCCGCTCGACCACGCTCGCGCTGCGCTGGCTGATCACCTTCTCCCGGCAGCGCCGTGAGAAGACCATGATCGAGCGCCTGATGAACGAGCTGCTCGACGCGAGCAACGGCCTGGGCGCGAGCGTCAAGCGCCGCGAGGACACGCACAAGATGGCCGAGTCGAACAAGGCCTTCGCCCACTACCGCTGGTGACGTGACGCCAGGCGGGCAGCCCGAGCCGCCCGCCTGGCGCCTCCCAGCCCTAGTGAGCCTGCTACCAGCTAGCTCAAGACAGGGGAAGACACCCGTGGCACAGGACGTGCTCACCGACCTGGCCAAGGTCCGCAACATCGGGATCATGGCCCACATCGACGCGGGCAAGACCACGACGACCGAGCGGATCCTGTTCTACACCGGGATCAGCTACAAGATCGGCGAGGTCCACGACGGCGCCGCGGTGATGGACTGGATGGAGCAGGAGCAGGAGCGCGGCATCACGATCACGTCGGCCGCGACGACCTGCTTCTGGAAGAACCACCAGATCAACATCATCGACACGCCGGGCCACGTCGACTTCACCGTCGAGGTGGAGCGCAACCTCCGCGTCCTCGACGGTGCCGTTGCCGTGTTCGACGGCAAGGAAGGCGTCGAGCCCCAGTCCGAGCAGGTCTGGCGCCAGGCGACCAAGTACGACGTCCCGCGCATCTGCTTCGTCAACAAGATGGACAAGCTCGGCGCGGACTTCTACTTCACCGTGAAGACCATCCAGGACCGCCTGGGCGCGAAGCCGCTGCCGATCCAGCTCCCGATCGGGTCGGAGAGCGACTTCATCGGCGTCATCGACCTGGTCGAGATGCGCGCGCTGACCTGGCGCGGCGAGGTCCAGAAGGGTGAGGACTACACGGTCGAGGAGATCCCGGCCGACCTCGCCGAGAAGGCCGCCGAGTACCGCGAGCAGCTGATCGAGGCCGTCGCCGAGACCGACGACGCCCTGATGGAGGCCTACCTCGGCGGCGAGGAGTTCACCGTCGAGCAGATCAAGGCGGGCATCCGCGCGATCGTCAAGAACCGCGCCGGGTACCCGGTGCTGTGCGGCTCGGCGTTCAAGAACAAGGGCGTCCAGCCCATGCTCGACGCGGTGATCGACTACCTGCCGGCCCCGCTGGACCTCCCGCCGGTCGAGGGCACGCTGCAGGACGGCGAGACGCCGGCCTTCCGCGCGCCGAAGACCGACGAGCCGTTCGCCGCGCTCGCGTTCAAGATCGCCGCGCACCCGTTCTTCGGCAAGCTCACCTACATCCGGGTCTACTCGGGCAAGGTGGCCTCCGGCACCCAGGTCATCAACTCGACCAAGGACCGCAAGGAGCGCATCGGGAAGATCTTCCAGATGCACGCCAACAAGGAGAACCCGGTCGAAGAGGCCATGGCGGGCCACATCTACGCCGTCATCGGCCTGAAGGACACCACCACCGGTGAGACGCTCTGCGACCCGCAGGCGCCCATCGTGCTGGAGTCGATGACCTTCCCCGAGCCGGTCATCCAGGTGGCGATCGAGCCGAAGACGAAGGCCGACCAGGAGAAGCTGGGCACCGCGATCCAGAAGCTGGCCGAGGAGGACCCGACGTTCCGGGTCAACCTGGACCAGGAGACCGGCCAGACGATCATCGCCGGCATGGGCGAGCTCCACCTGGACATCCTGGTGGACCGCATGCGCCGCGAGTTCAAGGTCGAGGCCAACATCGGCAAGCCGCAGGTGGCGTACCGGGAGACGATCCGCCGCAAGGTGGAGAAGTACTCCTACACCCACAAGAAGCAGACCGGTGGTTCCGGCCAGTTCGCGAAGGTCCTCATCGACCTGGAGCCGCTGGAGAAGACCGAGGACGGCGCTCTCTACGAGTTCGTCAACGCGGTCACCGGTGGTCGCATCCCCCGGGAGTACATCCCGTCGGTGGACGCGGGCGCCCAGGACGCGATGCAGTACGGCGTGCTGGCGGGTTACCCGCTGGTGGGCGTCAAGCTGACGCTGGTCGACGGCGCCTACCACGAGGTCGACTCGTCGGAGATGGCGTTCAAGATCGCGGGCTCCATGGCGCTCAAGGAAGCCGCTCGCCAGGCGAGCCCGGCGATCCTCGAGCCGTTGATGGCGGTCGAGGTCACCACGCCCGAGGACTACATGGGCGACGTGATCGGCGACTTGAACTCCCGCCGTGGCCAGATCCAGGCCATGGAGGAGCGCAGCGGCGCCCGTGTCGTCAAGGCACTGGTCCCGCTGTCGGAGATGTTCGGGTATGTCGGCGACCTGCGGTCCAGGACCCAGGGTCGCGCGAACTACTCGATGACCTTTGACTCCTACGCCGAGGTTCCCGCGAACGTCGCGAAGGAGATCATCGCGAAGGCTACGGGCGAGTAACCCCAACCGGAGCACCGCAGCACCACGCGGGCTCTCCGGGGGGATGCCCCGGGGTCCGCACAACCGACCCTGACGTGACGCCCGGCGGGCGGCAATCCGCCCGCCGGGCTAAGCAATAGAAGTCCAGGAGGACAATCCAGTGGCGAAGGCGAAGTTCGAGCGGACGAAGCCGCACGTCAACATCGGCACCATCGGTCACATCGACCACGGCAAGACGACGCTGACCGCGGCGATCTCCAAGGTCCTGCACGACAAGTACCCGGACCTGAACCCCTTCACGCCGTTCGACCAGATCGACAAGGCGCCGGAGGAGAAGCAGCGCGGCATCACCATCTCGATCGCCCACATCGAGTACCAGACCGACAAGCGCCACTACGCGCACGTCGACTGCCCCGGTCACGCCGACTACATCAAGAACATGATCACCGGTGCGGCGCAGATGGACGGCGCCATCCTGGTGGTCGCGGCGACCGACGGCCCGATGCCGCAGACCAAGGAGCACGTGCTCCTGGCCCGCCAGGTCGGTGTGCCCTACATCGTGGTGGCCCTGAACAAGGCCGACATGGTGGACGACGAGGAGATCCTGGAGCTCGTCGAGCTCGAGGTCCGCGAGCTGCTCTCCGAGTACGAGTTCCCCGGTGACGACCTGCCGGTCGTCCGCGTCTCCGCGCTGAAGGCGCTGGAGGGCGACGCCGAGTGGGGCGAGAAGCTCATCGGCCTGATGGACGCCGTGGACGAGAACATCCCGGAGCCCGAGCGCGAGGTCGACCGGCCGTTCCTGATGCCGGTCGAGGACGTGTTCACCATCACCGGTCGTGGCACCGTGGTGACCGGCCGCATCGAGCGCGGCATCATCAAGGTCAACGAAGAGGTCGAGATCGTCGGCATCAAGGAGACCTCGAAGAAGACGACGGTCACCTCGATCGAGATGTTCAAGAAGTTCCTCGACGAGGGCCGCGCGGGCGACAACGCCGCGCTGCTGCTCCGCGGCATCAAGCGCGAGGAGGTGGAGCGCGGCATGGTGATCGTGAAGCCGGGCACCACGACCCCGCACACCGAGTTCGAGGCGCAGGTCTACATCCTGTCGAAGGACGAGGGTGGCCGCCACACGCCGTTCTTCAACAACTACCGCCCGCAGTTCTACTTCCGCACCACGGACGTGACCGGCGTCGTGACCCTCCCCGAGGGCACCGAGATGGTCATGCCGGGCGACACCACGTCGATGAGCGTGAAGCTGATCCAGCCGATCGCCATGGACGAGGGCCTGCGGTTCGCCATCCGCGAGGGTGGCCGCACCGTCGGCGCGGGCTCGGTCACCAAGATCATCAAGTGACCTGGCTCTAATTCTCACCCCCCGATTTGGTCTGCGCACCCGCGTGTGCGACCATTGACGGGTTGCTCGTCGGGGCGGCCGGTTCGAGTCTGGACTCGGCCGCCCCGTCACGAGTGGGGTTTGATCGATTTTGTGAACGTGCGAGTCAATCCCACACGTTTCGTAGTGGGACCGGTCTAAGCGTTGGGCGCGACACGCCCGACCGCGTGGACCGGGCACCGTGACACCGCTCGGTGTCAATCCTGAATAGGGGGCGGAGCGCGCCGGAGGTCCCGTGACCTCGTGCAAGGTGCCCGCACCGCAGCGGTACTAGAAGCAGAGGAACGGCAAGCCATCATGGCGGGACAGAAGATCCGCATCCGGCTCAAGGCCTACGACCACGAGGCGATCGACGCGTCCGCGCGCAAGATCGTCGAGACCGTGACGCGCACCGGCGCTCGGGTCGTCGGGCCTGTGCCGCTGCCCACTGAGAAGAACGTTTACTGCGTCATCCGCTCGCCGCACAAGTACAAGGACTCGCGCGAGCACTTCGAGATGCGCACGCACAAGCGTCTGATCGACATCCTCGACCCGACGCCGAAGACGGTGGACGCGCTCATGCGCATCGACCTGCCGGCGAGCGTCGACGTCAACATCCAGTAAGCGTTGGACGCGGCAGTGTTGATCCCATTTGGGGCGGAGAGTAACGAGACCCATGTCTGACAGGCAGGTTAAGGGCCTCCTGGGCACCAAGCTCGGCATGACTCAGGTCTTCGACGAGAACAACCGGATCGTTCCGGTGACCGTCGTCAAGGCCGAGCCGAACGTGGTCACCCAGGTTCGGACCCAGGAAATCGACGGCTACTCGGCCGTGCAGCTGGCCTTCGGCGCGATCGACCCGCGCAAGGTCAACAAGCCCGTCGCGGGCCACTACGCCAAGGCGGGCGTCACGCCCCGCCGCCACCTGGCGGAGCTGCGCACCACGGATGCGTCCGAGTACACGGTCGGCCAGGAAATCACCGCCGAGGTCTTCGAGGCCGGCGTGGTGGTCGACGTGGTCGGCACCAGCAAGGGCAAGGGCACCGCGGGTGTCATGAAGCGCCACGGGTTCAAGGGCCTCGGCGCCAGCCACGGCACCCAGCGCAAGCACCGCTCGCCGGGTTCCATCGGCGGCTGCGCCACGCCCGGCCGCGTGTTCAAGGGCCTGCGCATGGCGGGTCGGATGGGCAACGTGCGGGTGACCACCCAGAACCTCAAGGTGCACCGCGTGGACGCCGAGTCCGGCCTGCTGCTCATCAAGGGCGCCGTGCCCGGTCCCAAGGGCGGCACCGTGTTCATCAAGACCGCTGCGAAGGGTGGTGCCTGATCATGACTTCCGTTGAGATCCGCACCCCGGCGGGCAAGGCCGACGGCTCCGTCGAGCTGCCTGCCGCGATCTTCGACGCGCAGGCGAACGTGGCCCTGCTGCACCAGGTCGTCGTGGCCCAGCTGGCCGCGGCCCGCCAGGGCACGCACGCCACCAAGACCCGCGGTGAAGTCCGCGGTGGTGGCAAGAAGCCGTACCGGCAGAAGGGCACCGGCCGCGCCCGTCAGGGCTCGACCCGCGCGCCGCAGTTCGCCGGTGGTGGCGTCGTCCACGGCCCCCAGCCGCGTGACTACAGCCAGCGCACCCCCAAGAAGATGAAGGCCGCCGCCCTGCGTGGCGCCCTCTCCGACCGGGCGCGCGCCGAGCAGGTGCACGTGGTGACGAGCTTCGTCGAGGGCGACACGCCGTCGACCAAGGCCGCCCGCAAGGTGCTGGAGTCCGTGACCGAGGCTCGTCGCGTGCTGGCCGTGCTGCTGCGCACCGACGAGGTTTCGTGGGTCAGCCTGCGCAACCTGCCGCACGTGCACATCATCGCGCCGGACCAGCTCAACACCTACGACGTGCTGGTCAACGACGACGTGGTGTTCACCAAGGACGCGCTCGACGTGTTCCTGGCGAGCAAGGCCCAGCACGGGCAGGGCTCCGCCGAGGCCACCGCCGAGTCGTCCGAGGTCGACGAGGAGGCCGCGAAGTGATCCCCGACCACCGGGACATCCTGCTCGCGCCGGTCATCTCCGAGAAGTCCTACGGGCTGCTCGAGGAGAACAAGTACACCTTCGTGGTGGCTCCCGGCTCGAACAAGACCCAGATCAAGATTGCCGTGGAGAAGGTCTTCGGCGTCAAGGTCGTCAGCGTCAACACGCTCAACCGCCAGGGCAAGCGCAAGCGGACCCGGACCGGTTATGGCAAGCGCAAGGACACCAAGCGCGCCATCGTGACGCTGTCCGCCGAGAGCAAGCCGATCGAGATCTTCGGCGGCCCGGCCGCCTGATGACGACGAGGACTGCGTAGAGATGGGCATTCGCAAGTACAAGCCGACGACCCCCGGTCGTCGCGGTGCGAGCGTCTCCGACTTCGCCGAGATCACTCGGACGACGCCGGAGAAGTCGCTGATCCGCCCGCTGCACGGCCGCGGTGGCCGCAACGCGTCGGGCAAGATCACGACGCGGCACAAGGGCGGCGGCCACAAGCGGGCGTACCGCCTCATCGACTTCCGCCGCACCGACAAGGACGGCGTGCCGGCCAAGGTCGCTCACATCGAGTACGACCCCAACCGCACCGCGCGCATCGCGCTGCTGCACTACCTCGACGGCGAGAAGCGCTACATCATCGCCCCGTCGAAGCTGCAGCAGGGCGACATGGTGGAGAACGGCCCCAAGGCCGACATCAAGCCGGGCAACAACCTGCCGCTGCGCAACATCCCGGTCGGCACCGTGGTGCACGCGATCGAGCTCCGCCCCGGCGGCGGCGCGAAGATCGCCCGGTCCGCGGGCGCCAGCGTGCAGCTCGTCGCCAAGGACGGCCCCTACGCCCAGCTGCGGATGCCCTCGGGCGAGATCCGCAACGTGGACGTCCGGTGCCGCGCCACGGTCGGCGAGGTCGGCAACGCCGAGCACCAGAACATCAACTGGGGCAAGGCCGGCCGCATGCGCTGGAAGGGCAAGAAGCCCACCGTGCGTGGTGTCGCCATGAACCCGGTCGACCACCCGCACGGTGGTGGTGAGGGCAAGACCTCCGGTGGTCGCCACCCGGTGAACCCGGCCGGTAAGCCCGAGGGTCGCACCCGCCGCCGTAAGCCAAGCGACAAGCTCATCGTCCGGCGTCGTCGCACCGGTAAGAAGCGCTGAGCAGGGAGGGAGTGAAGGATGCCTCGCAGCCTTAAGAAGGGCCCCTTCGTGGACGACCACCTGCTCAAGAAGGTGGACGCCCTCAACGAGTCGGGCAAGAAGACCGTCATCAAGACCTGGTCCCGCCGGTCGACGATCATCCCCGACATGTTGGGCCACACGATCGCGGTGCACGACGGCCGCAAGCACGTGCCGGTGTTCGTCTCGGAGGCGATGGTCGGGCACAAGCTCGGCGAGTTCGCCCCGACCCGCACGTTCAAGGGCCACATCAAGGACGACCGGAAGTCGCGCCGTCGCTAGGCGACGAACTAGAGGAAGAGCAAGGGGAAGCAGCGATGAACGCCCGTAACGAAGCCGAAGCGCCGGAGTTCCCGCGCGCCGTGGCTCGGGCTCGCTACGTCCGTGACACGCCCATGAAGGTGCGTCGCGTCGTCGAGCTCATCAGGGGTCGTAGCGCCAGCGAGGCCCTGGCCGTGCTCCAGTTCGCGCCGCAGGCGGCATCTGAGCCGGTCCGCAAGGTGCTGCAGAGCGCCGTGGCCAACGCCGAGAACAACCTGTCCCTCGACCCCGACACCCTGTGGGTGTCGAAGGTCTACGTGGACGAGGGCCCGACCCTCAAGCGGTTCCGCCCGCGCGCCCAGGGCCGCGCCTACCGGATCCGCAAGCGGACGAGCCACATCACCGTCGAGGTGGAGAGCCGTCCGAAGAAGACCAGCGCGAAGGCCGGCGCTGACAGGAAGGGGGCTCGGTAGTGGGCCAGAAAATCAACCCGCACGGCTTCCGACTTGGTATCACCACGGACTGGAAGTCCCGCTGGTACGCCGACAAGCAGTACGCGGAGTACGTGGCGGAGGACGTCAAGATCCGCAAGCTGCTGTCCAAGGGCATGGAGCGCGCCGGCATCTCGAAGGTGGAGATCGAGCGCACCCGTGACCGGGTCCGCGTCGACATCCACACCGCCCGGCCGGGCATCGTCATCGGCCGCCGCGGCGCCGAGGCCGACCGCATCCGCGGTGAGCTGGAGAAGCTCACCAAGAAGCAGGTGCAGCTCAACATCCTCGAGGTGAAGAGCCCCGAGTCGGACGCCCAGCTGGTCGCGCAGGGCGTGGCCGAGCAGCTGTCCAACCGGGTGGCGTTCCGCCGCGCGATGCGCAAGGCCATCCAGTCGGCCATGCGCTCGCCCCAGGTGAAGGGCATCCGCGTGCAGTGCGGCGGCCGTCTCGGCGGCGCCGAGATGTCCCGCTCCGAGCACTACCGCGATGGCCGGGTTCCGCTGCACACGCTGCGTGCCGACATCGACTACGGCTTCTTCGAGGCCCGCACCACGTTCGGCCGGATCGGCGTGAAGGTGTGGATCTACAAGGGCGACATCGTCGGTGGCATCAGCGCCAAGCGCGAGCGTGACGCCGCTCCGGCGGCCGACCGCGCACCGCGCCGCGACCGCGCCGACCGCCCGAACCGGGCGCGTCGTTCCGGCGCCAGCGGCACCACCGCGACGAGCACCGAGGCCGGCCGGGCCGCTGCGGGCGACCAGGCCGCCGCACCGACCGAAGAGAAGACGGAGGGCTGAGTCGTGCTCATCCCGCGCAGGGTTAAGCACCGCAAGCAGCACCACCCCGGACGGTCCGGTGCTGCCAAGGGCGGCACGAGGGTCACCTTCGGCGAGTACGGCATCCAGGCTCTGGAGCCCGCCTACGTGACCAACCGGCAGATCGAGTCGGCTCGTATCGCGATCACCCGGCACATCCGCCGTGGTGGCAAGGTCTGGATCAACATCTTCCCGGACCGCCCGCTGACCAAGAAGCCCGCCGAGACCCGCATGGGTTCCGGTAAGGGTTCGCCGGAGTGGTGGGTGGCCAACATCAAGCCGGGTCGGGTGCTCTTCGAGATGAGCTTCCCGAACGAGGCTGTGGCCCGCGAGGCGCTGCGTCGCGCGATCCACAAGCTCCCGATGAAGTGCCGCATCGTTACGCGTGAGGGTGGTGAGTTCTGATGGCAGCGGGTACCACCGCTTCCGAGCTGCGTGAGCTCACCGAGGAAGAGCTCGTGCTGCGCCTGAGGGAGGCGAAGGAGGAGCTGTTCAACCTCCGCTTCCAGATGGCCACCGGGCAGCTCGACAACAACCGCCGCCTGCGCACGGTCCGGCACGAGATCGCCCGGATCTACACCGTGATGCGGGAACGGGAGCTGGGCCTCTCGGCCTCTCCCGACGCGGTTTCCACTGGTGAGGGTGCGGCATGAGCGAGAACAACGAAGTGACTACCGAGGTTCGCAACGACCGCAAGGTCCGCGAGGGCTACGTCGTGTCCGACAAGATGGACAAGACGATCGTGGTGGCGGTCGAGGACCGCAAGAAGCACCGCCGGTACTCGAAGGTCATGCGCTCCACCACCAAGGTGAAGGCGCACGACGAGCAGAACACCGCCGGCGTCGGCGACCGCGTCCTGCTGATGGAGACGCGGCCCCTGTCGGCCACCAAGCGCTGGCGCCTCGTGCAGGTCCTCGAGAAGGCCAAGTAGCCAGTCGTACGACCGAGCCCGTCAGGTCGGAAATCTGGCGGGCCAGGAATGGTCAAGGAGCAGGTAAGTGATCCAACAGGAGTCGCGGCTGCGCGTCGCCGACAACACCGGTGCGAAGGAAATCCTCTGCATCCGTGTTCTCGGTGGCTCGGGCCGCCGCTACGCGGGCATCGGGGACATCATCGTCGCGACGGTGAAGCAGGCCATCCCGGGTGCCGGCGTCAAGAAGGGCGACGTCGTCAAGGCGGTCATCGTCCGGACCGTGAAGGAGAAGCGTCGTCCCGACGGCTCCTACATCCGGTTCGACGAGAACGCCGCGGTGCTCATCAAGAACGACAACGAGCCGCGGGGCACCCGCATCTTCGGCCCGGTCGGTCGGGAGCTGCGCGACAAGAAGTTCATGAAGATCATCTCGTTGGCGCCGGAGGTGCTCTGACCATGAAGGTGAAGAAGGGCGACACGGTCGTCGTAATCGCCGGCAAGGACAAGGGCGCTCGCGGCAAGGTCATCCAGGCCTACCCCGCTGAGAGCCGCGTCCTGGTCGAGGGCGTCAACCGCATCAAGAAGCACACCCGGATCTCGCAGACCGAGCGCGGCGCGCAGTCGGGCGGCATCGTGACGCAGGAGGCCCCCATCCACGTGTCCAACGTGATGGTGGTCGACGCGGACGGCAAGCCGACCCGTGTGGGCTACCGGACGAACGACGAGGGCAAGCGGGTCCGCATTTCCCGTCGTAACGGGAAGGACATCTGATGACCACCGTTGAGAAGACGCTGCCGCGGCTGAAGGTTCGCTACCGCGAGGAGATCGTCGCCTCGCTGCGCGAGCAGTTCGAGTACGCCAACGTCATGCAGATCCCGGGCGTGGTGAAGGTCGTCGTCAACATGGGTGTCGGCGACGCCGCCCGCGACGGCAAGCTGATCGAGGGCGCCGTCAAGGACCTGTCGATCATCACGGGCCAGCGGCCCGAGGTCCGGAGGGCCCGCAAGTCCATCGCGCAGTTCAAGCTGCGCGAGGGCATGCCGATCGGCGCGCGCGTCACGCTGCGCGGCGACCGCATGTGGGAGTTCCTGGACCGGCTGCTGACGATCGCGCTGCCCCGCATCCGCGACTTCCGCGGTCTGTCGGGCAAGCAGTTCGACGGCAACGGGAACTACACGTTCGGCCTCAACGAGCAGTCGATGTTCCACGAGATCGACCCGGACGCCATCGACCGCCCCCGCGGTATGGACATCACCGTGGTGACGACCGCGACCAACGACGAAGAGGGCCGGGCGCTGCTGAAGCTCCTGGGCTTCCCGTTCAAGGAGAACTGATCATGGCCAAGAAGGCGCTGATCAACAAGGCCGCGGCCAAGCCGAAGTTCAAGGTGCGGGGTTACACCCGCTGCCAGCGTTGCGGTCGCCCGCACTCGGTGTTCCGCAAGTTCGGCCTGTGCCGGATCTGCCTCCGCGAGATGGCGCACCGGGGCGAGCTGCCCGGTGTGAACAAGTCCAGCTGGTAAGTCCGGCTCGGCGGCAGGTTTTTCTAGTCTCATCACTTCGCTGTAGGCCCGTCCACGACCAGCCGGCCGCAACGCCGGCTCGGACCCTGGCTGGGGAACCGCAGCGAGAAAGGTTGACCAGGTCACCATGACGATGACCGACCCGATCGCAGACATGTTGACGCGTCTGCGGAACGCGAACTCGGCTTACCACGACAAGGTCGTGATGCCGCACTCGAAGTTGAAGGCCAACATCGCCGAGATCCTCAAGCGCGAGGGCTACATCGCGAGCTACCGCGATGAGCAGGGCGACGTGGCCAAGAACCTGGTTATCGAGCTGAAGTACGGCCCGAACCGGGAGCGCAGCATCGCCGGCCTCCGCCGCGTGTCGAAGCCGGGCCTGCGCGTGTACGCGAAGTCGACCAACCTGCCGAAGGTGCTGGGCGGTCTGGGCGTCGCGATCATTTCGACCTCTGGCGGTCTGATGACCGACCGCCAGGCCAACAAGTCGGGCGTGGGCGGAGAAGTCCTCGCCTACGTCTGGTGAGGAAGGGGGACTAGGCAATGTCGCGCATCGGAAAACTGCCGATCACCGTCCCCTCCGGGGTCGACGTGAACATCGACGGCCAGGCTGTGAGCGTCAAGGGGCCCAAGGGCACCCTGTCGCTCAACATCGCTGAGCCGATCATCATCGAGAAGGCCGACGACGGCACCCTCGAGGTGAAGCGCCCGAACGACGAGCGTCGCAGCCGTTCGCTGCACGGCCTGTCGCGCACCTTGGTGCAGAACATGGTCGTGGGCGTGACCCAGGGCTACGAGAAGAAGATGGAGATCCACGGCGTCGGCTACCGCGTGGCGCTGAAGGGCTCCGACCTGGAGTTCGCGCTGGGCTACAGCCACCCGGTGAAGGTGGAGGCCCCCGAGGGCATCACCTTCGCGGTGGAGACCCCGACCCGGTTCTCCGTGGCCGGCATCGACAAGCAGCTCGTGGGCGAGGTCGCCGCCAACATCCGCAAGCTCCGCAAGCCCGACCCGTACAAGGGCAAGGGCGTGCGGTACGCGGGCGAGAAGATCCGCCGCAAGGTCGGAAAGACGGGTAAGTGACATGAGCGAGACTGCAACGAAGCGCAAGCCGGTGGGCAAGGACATCTCGACCACTCGCCGCATCGCCAAGACGCGCCGTCACTTCCGCCTCCGCAAGAAGGTCAGCGGCACGGCGGAGCGCCCGCGCCTGGTCGTGCACCGCTCGTCGAAGCACATCACCGTGCAGATCATCGACGACCTCGCCGGCCACACGATCGCGGCGGCGTCCTCCGTCGAGGCGGACGTCCGGTCGATCGACGGCGACAAGAAGGCCCGTGCGGCGAAGGTCGGCCAGCTGGCCGCCGCCCGTGCCAAGGACGCCGGGATCAGCAAGGTGGTCTTCGACCGCGGCGGCAACGCCTACCACGGTCGGATCGCCGCTCTGGCCGATGCCGCTCGCGAGGCTGGGCTGGAGTTCTGACAATGCACATGAACCGAATTGAGAGGGACGCCTGATGCCAGGACGCACGCGTCGCGAAGGCGGCGGGGGCGAGCGCGGAGAGCGCCGCGACCGCCGTGACGGTGGCCGCGGCGGAGCGGCCCAGGAGAAGACCCCGCACCTGGAGCGCGTGGTTGCGATCAACCGCGTCTCCAAGGTCGTGAAGGGTGGTCGTCGCTTCAGCTTCACCGCGCTGGTCGTGGTCGGCGACGGCGACGGCATGGTCGGTGTCGGCTACGGCAAGGCCAAGGAAGTCCCGGCGGCGATCGCCAAGGGTGTGGAGGAGGCGAAGAAGAACTTCTTCCGCGTCCCCCGCATCGCGGGCACGATCCCTCACCCGATCCAGGGCGAGAAGGCGGCCGGTGTCGTGCTGCTCCGTCCGGCCTCGGCCGGTACCGGTGTCATCGCCGGTGGCGCGGTCCGCGCGGTGCTGGAGTGCGCCGGTGTCCACGACGTGCTGAGCAAGTCGCTGGGCTCCGACAACGCGATCAACATCGTGCACGCCACGGTGGCGGCCCTGAAGGGCCTCCAGCGTCCCGAGGAGGTGGCCGCCCGTCGCGGTCTGCCGCTCGAGGATGTGGCTCCCGCCGGCATGCTCCGTGCCCGTGCAGGGGCGGTGTGACCATGGCGCAGCTCAAGGTGACCCAGGTCAAGAGCAGCATCGGTACCAAGCACAACCACCGTGAGTCCCTCCGGACCCTGGGGTTGCGCAAGATCCGCCAGTCGGTGGTCCGCGAGGACACGCCGCAGGTGCGCGGTTTGATCCACGCCGTTCGCCACCTGGTGGTCGTCGAGGAGGTCCAGTCGTGACCATCAAGATCCATGACCTGCGTCCGGCCCCCGGCGCCAAGACCGCGAAGACCCGTGTCGGTCGCGGTGAGGGCTCCAAGGGCAAGACGGCCGGTCGCGGCACGAAGGGCACCGGAGCGCGGAAGAACGTCTCGCCGCGCTTCGAGGGTGGCCAGATGCCGCTGCACATGCGCCTGCCGAAGCTGAAGGGCTTCCGCAACCCGTTCCGCACGGAGTACCAGGTCGTGAACGTGGGCGACATCGCCCGCCTGTTCCCGAACGGTGGCCGGGTGGACGTGGACGCCCTCATCAACGCGGGCCTGGTGCGCAAGAACGAGCTCGTGAAGGTCCTCGGCAACGGTGACCTGGACGGCGTGAAGGTCGACGTCGTGGCGAACAAGTTCTCCGGCAGCGCGGTCGAGAAGATCGCCGCCGCCGGTGGCACCACCACCGTGCTCTGACGCGCGAAGCACTGCCGAACGGCCCCGGAGCCTCCCGCTCCGGGGCCGTTCGCGTACCCGGGTTCTTGACGGTTGCCGGCGGTCGGGCGGTGCGTCCCGCCGCGCGGGAAGCGCGCTCGCGGCGCTGATGAGACGGTGTTCGCGCAGGGCGTAAAACCGGTTGGCGGCGGGGTTAGCGTGCACCCATGTGGCTCGCCGTCTTCTTCGGCGCCTCGGTGCTGGTCGCACTGACCCCGGGCGCCAACAACCTCCTGGGCATGCACCACGGGGTCCACCACGGGCCGTTGCGGGCCGTGGTGGCGCTCCTGGGCCGTCTTGCGGCCTTCTCCCTGATGGTCGGCGCGGTCGTCGCGGGGCTCGGGCCCGTCCTGGCCGCCAGCCACACCGCGCTCACCGTGATCAAGTGGGTCGGCGTCGCCTACCTCGTCTACCTGGCCGTGCGCATCCTGACGACCAAGAAGACCAGGGAGAGGCAGGTCGGGAACGGCGCTCCGCTGCGCAAGGAGTTCCTGGTGGCGATCAGCAACCCCAAGGCGCTGCTGATCTTCACCGCGTTCGTGCCCCAGTTCGTCGACCCCGCGCGGGGCCCCATCCCGGTGCAGCTCGCGACCCTCGGCGCGGTCTACCTGGCCGCGGAGGCGCTGGCGGGCACGGCGTACGTGGCGCTGGGCGCGGGTATCCGCAAGGCGGGGCTGACCAGGCGTGCCAAGGCCCGGCTGGACAAGGGCACGGCGGCCGTCCTGCTCGGCATGGCCGGGGTGCTGGCGACCAGCCGAACTTGATCCATTCGGGGGCTTGCCGGCGACCGTAGTCGATCGGGTACGAAGTGTGAGGGAAGACTGACTACGGCGATCGGCCAAGCGGCTGTTAAAGTCGCGGGCTGAACCCGGATGCCCTCCGGGTCGGTCGCGGCTATCCGTCGCTTCCGCCACCGTCGGCGATGGTCGACGGCATGTCCGCAAGACTGTGCCGGCAACACAGCCGGCACCGCAGGATGCCGACCCCAGTGGGGCGGCAACGCTGATGGAGGTTCGCGTGCTCGGCGCATTCCGCTCGGCTCTCGCGACGCCGGACCTACGCAAGAAGATCCTCTTCACACTGGGGATCGTCGTGGTGTACCGGTTGGGCGCCACCATGCCCGCGCCGGGCGTCTCCTTCAAGAACGTCAAACAGTGTGTCGAGTCGGTCGACCAGCAGGGGATCTACTCCCTGATCAACCTGTTCAGCGGTGGCGCGCTGCTGAACTTGTCGATCTTCGCGCTCGGCATCATGCCCTACATCACGGCGAGCATCATCGTCCAGCTGCTCACCGTGGTGATTCCGCGGTTCGAGCAGCTGAAGAAGGAAGGGCAGGCGGGTCAGGGCAAGCTGACCCAGTACACCCGCTACCTGACCATCGCGCTCGCCGTCCTGCAGTCCACGGGCATCATCGCGCTGGCCGTGCGCGGGCAGCTGTTCCAGAACTGCGAAGTGCCGGTCATCCCCGACGACAGCATCTTCAACCTGGTCGTCCTCGTGGTCGTGATGACCGCGGGCACCAGCGTGATCATGTGGCTCGGCGAGATCATCACCGAGAAGGGGATCGGCAACGGCATGTCGCTGCTGATCTTCACCGGCATCGCGGCGCGCATCCCGATCGAGGGCAAGATCATCCTCGACCGCGGCGGCCTGACGTTCTTCCTGGTCTGCGTCGCGGCCCTGCTGATCATCGCGAGCGTCATCTACGTGGAGCAGGCGCAGCGCCGCATCCCGGTCCAGTACGCGAAGCGGATGATCGGCCGGCGGATGTACGGCGGCACGTCGACCTACCTGCCGCTGAAGGTGAACCAGGCCGGTGTCATCCCGGTCATCTTCGCCTCGTCGCTGCTGTACCTGCCCGACCTGATCTCGCGCCTGACCGCCTCCACCGACGGCTCGGCGCCGAACTGGTGGGAGAGCTTCGTCGCGACGCACCTGGTGAGCCAGTCCAGCCCGGTGCACATCGCGCTGTACTTCCTGCTGATCGTCTTCTTCACGTACTTCTACGTCGGCATCACGTTCAACCCGGACGAGCGCGCGGACGAGATGAAGAAGTTCGGTGGGTTCATCCCGGGCATCCGGCCGGGCCGTCCCACCGCCGAGTACCTCCGCTTCGTGTTGGGGCGGATCACGCTGCCGGGCTCGCTCTACCTGGGCATCGTCGCCATCCTGCCGAACCTGTTCCTCGACCTGACCGGTCAGGGCCAGAACCAGAACTTCCCGTTCGGCGGCACGGCGGTGCTGATCATGGTCGGTGTCGGTCTCGACACCGTGAAGCAGATCGAGAGCCAGCTCATGCAGCGCAACTACGAAGGGTTCCTCCGCTAGTGCGACTCGTTCTCGTCGGCCCGCCCGGTGCGGGCAAGGGCACCCAGGCCAAAACGCTCAGCCGCGAGCTCGGCGTGCCGCACATCTCCACCGGGGACCTGTTCCGCGCCCACATCAGCGAGCAGACCGATCTGGGCAAGGAAGTCCAGGAGTACCTGGACGCGGGCGAGTTGGTGCCGGACGAGGTGACCAACGAGATGGTGCGCGTCCGGCTCTCGCAGCCGGACGCCACCGACGGCTTCCTGCTCGACGGCTTCCCGCGCAACACCGCCCAGGCGGGCGTGCTGGGCGAGATGCTGGCGGCCGAGGGCGAGAAGCTCGACGCGGTGCTGGAGTTCCGGATCGACGAGGACGTCGTGGTCGAGCGCCTGCTCGCCCGGGGTCGCACGGACGACAAGGAAGACGTGATCCGGCACCGCCAGCAGGTGTACCGGACGGAGACCGCGCCGCTGCTCGACTACTACGCCGACATCGTCGTGAGCATCGACGCCGTCGGTGAGGTCGACGAGATCAGCGAGCGCGCTCTCCGCGCGTTGCGCGACCTGAAGTGAGCGGTGGACTTGTCGATGCGCTGCGTCGGGTCGTTCCTGGTCGAGACCGCATGATCGAGATCAAGAGCCGCGGCCAGCTCGAAGCCATGAGGGCTGCCGGGCTGGTCGTGGCGCGCACGTTGGCGCTGCTGGCGTCGCACGCGAAGGCCGGCGTCAGCACGGCCGAGTTGGACGAGCTGGCCGAGCAGAGCATCCGCGACGCCGGCGCCATCCCGTCGTTCAAGGGCTACCACGGGTTCCCCGCGTCGATCTGCGCGTCGGTGAACGAGCAGATCGTCCACGGCATCCCCAGCCGGACCCAGGTGCTCGCCGAAGGCGACCTGATCTCGATCGACTGCGGCGCCATCCTCGACGGGTGGCACGGCGACTCGGCGATCACCCTGCCGGTCGGCGAGGTGACGGACGCGGAGCTGAAGCTGTCCGAGGCGACCCGGGCGTCGATGCTGGCCGGCATCGAGGCCGCGGTCGCCGGCGGGCGGCTCGGGGACGTCTCGTTCGCGATCGAGTCGGCCACCATCCTGGCCGGCGAGGAGCACGGGGTCGAGTACGGCATCGTGGAGGGCTACGGCGGCCACGGCATCGGCACGAAGATGCACATGGACCCGTTCCTGCCGAACCACGGCAAGCCCGGCAAGGGGCCGCGCCTCAAGGTGGGCATGGCGATCGCCATCGAGCCGATGCTCACGCTCGGGACCGAGCGGACGGTCGAGCTGGACGACGGCTGGACCGTCATCACGGCGGACGGCTCGAGGGCCGCGCACTGGGAGCACTCGGTGGCCATCACCGACGACGGGCCCTGGGTGCTGACGGCCCTGGACGACTGACTCCGGCCGGCTGGCTGACTGATTTCTGTAAGAACCGCCTTCCTGCGCCGGTGGCCCGTACTCGGGTCACCGGCGTTTGGCGTTCGAGGGGGCGGGGCTTAAGAGCTCCGGAAAGATCAAAGCCTTAAAAGCATGTCCTCGCCGGACGGGCAGATCAGCAGGATGACGGCCCGTTCGGTGGTTCTGCGCCGGGTCCGTTGTGGGTCCGGGTTTCGTGTCATCCCACCGACCTCCCTCCGGGCTACCACACGCGTCAAGGGGGCGGTTCCGGCCTAGTGTTCCTGTTGGGTGGGGATGTGCCCCCTTGACCCGTGCGGTAGGGCTCTGCCAGGTCGGCGGGATGACACGAAGCCCTCCTTTGGGGAGGAAGGGCGTGTCAGTGGCCGCGAGGAGCGGGCCCGGAGCGGCTCGTGTGGGTCGCGCGTCGTTATGGGCTCGGTGCCGGTTTTCGCTTTCCCAAGCGAGGGGTTCGTGTCATCCCGCCGACCTGGCTTTGCCCTACCGCGCGTGTCAAGGGGGCTGTGCGTCCTTTGCCTGGTCGTTCACTGATGGCTGCCCCCTTGATACGTGTGGTAGCCCGGAGGGAGGTCGGTGGGATGACACGGAGCCCGGACCAACAACGGACCCGGAACAGGATCGCTGAACGAGGGGTCATCCTGCTGATCTGCCCGTCCGGCGAGGACGCTTTTGATCTTTGAAGGTCGGCGACTTCGAGGCTCCGATCCCGGAGGTCCGTCCGTCACCCGGCACCACCCGCCAGGCACTGCCCACCAGGCACGGGCACCACACCCAGCGGATCTACCGTTCGGCGGCAGGCAAACGGGGGCTAGCCCCCTGTTCCGACCAAGGACTCCCCGTCACGATTGACGGGTGACCCAGCCTGTGCGGCCCGAGGACATGCGGGCCTCCGACGCCGAGCGCGAACTGGTCCAGCAGTGGCTGCACCGCGCGCACGCCAACGGCAGCCTCGACCTCGCCGAGTTCGACGCCAGGGTGGTGCGCACCTGGGAGGCCAAGACCAGGGGTGAGCTGGCAGCCCTCACCGTCGATCTGCCGAACGTGGTGCACGCGCCCACCCAGTCACCCACCCCCGGCGTGCTGCCCACCCCGTTGCTGCCGACACCCAAACCGGTGAAAACGGGAGGTGGGCGCAAGGCGTTGAAGGTGCTCGGCACGATCTGGCTGAGCGTCAGCGTGCTGAACTTCGCCCTCTGGCTGCTCGTCAGCCTCCTGGGCGGCGAGGGCTTCGTGCACCCGTGGTTCCTCTGGGTGGCCGTGCCGCCGGGAGCCGTGCTCGGGGTCCTCTGGTGGAGCACGGACCCTCAACGGTAACGTTGTTACAATTGGGTCGGCGGACCAGGGGAGGCGGCGACGTGAACGAGGCGTTCGAGTCATTCACCCGGGCTGCGGACCAAGACCGCGCGACGGTCGCCGAGGAGCTGTCCCGGGCCCACGCCGAGGGCAGGCTGACCCTGGCCGAGTTCGACGAGCGCACCCGCGCCGTCTACCAGGCCCGCACGTACGCCGAGCTCGGAGCGCTGACGGCGGACCTGCCGCGCGACGCGCTCCACGCGCCACAGCCGGTGCGCGGCCGATCGGGCACGGCGGCTAAGGTGATGACAGGCGCCTGGTTCGTCGCGAGCGCCGTCAACTTCCTCATCTGGGGCATCATCAGCCTCTCCCTGGGCGAGGCCCTCCACCCCTGGTGGATCTGGGTCGCCGGACCGTGGGGCCTGGTCCTGCTGGCCGGTCACCTGGCCCGATTTGGGCGTTCGAGCTGACCCGCGTACTATGGACAGGTGGCGCACACGTCGCGCCGGTTCCGCCATGCCCGGGGATTCTCCCCCGGAGGTGGCCAGGGTTCGCAAGGGCCTGGAGGAGTCGGGGTGCCGCGTGCCCGCACTCCAGAAGTAACACCCACCGTCACGAAACGCGGAGGACATGGGCAAGAAGGACGGGGCCATTGAGGTCGAGGGCCGCGTAGTCGAGCCGCTCCCCAACGCGATGTTCCGCGTCGAGTTGGAGAACGGTCACAAGGTCCTGGCACACATCAGCGGCAAGATGCGTCAGCACTACATCCGCATCCTCCCTGAGGACCGGGTTGTCGTGGAGCTCTCGCCCTACGACCTGTCCCGCGGGCGCATCGTCTACCGCTACAAGTGACCTCCGGCGCGCCCCAGCACGGGCGCGTCGGCTGACGCAGGAGAAGCTCAGGCGTGAAGGTCCAGCCGAGCGTCAAGAAGATCTGCGACAAGTGCAAGGTGATCCGCCGCCACGGCCGGGTCATGGTGATCTGCGAGAACCTGCGCCACAAGCAGCGCCAGGGCTGAGCGGAGCACGACCAGCACGAGTCGAGTCTTCACCGGACGCGACCACGAGTAAGCCTCCTCGCACCTGCCGCGCATCGAGCACCACGCGCGGCACACCCCCGGACTCCAGGCCGGGGCCGGGACACCGGTCGCGAGAGCGACCGGAACTGACACAGCGAGTCAGTCCCGGGATCGGGCGAGGAGCAGACCTGGAGCGACACCACTGTTAGGAGCAAGCGCCGTATGGCACGACTCGCTGGCGTCGACCTCCCCCGCGAAAAGCGGTTGGAGATCGCGCTCACCTACATCTTCGGCATCGGTCGGACGCGCTCGAAGGAGCTGCTGACCGCCACCGAGATCTCCCCGGACATCCGGGTGAAGGACCTCGGTGACGACGACCTGGCGAAGCTGCGGGACTACATCGAGAACCACTTCAAGGTCGAGGGTGACCTCCGCCGCGAGGTTCAGGCCGACATCCGCCGGAAGATGGAAATCGGCTGCTACGAGGGGCTGCGCCACCGTCGCAACCTGCCCGTCCGCGGGCAGCGCACCAAGACGAACGCGCGCACTCGTAAGGGTCCGAAGAAGACCGTCGCCGGCAAGAAGAAGGCCGGAAAGAAGTAAGACCTCGCGTCTTCAGCTCTGACAAGTAGGAGTTCACCCAGACATGCCACCCAAGTCCCGCACGGGCGCCGGGGTCAAGAAGGTCCGGCGCAAGGAAAAGAAGAACGTCTCGCACGGCCAGGCGCACATCAAGAGCACGTTCAACAACACCATCGTGTCCATCACGGACCCGATGGGCAACGTGATCAGCTGGGCGTCCGCCGGCCACGTGGGCTTCAAGGGCTCGCGCAAGTCGACGCCGTTCGCCGCGCAGATGGCCGCCGAGAACGCCGCCCGCAAGGCCGCCGAGCACGGCATGCGCAAGGTGGACGTGTTCGTGAAGGGCCCCGGCTCCGGCCGGGAGACCGCGATCCGTTCGCTGCAGGCCGCCGGCCTCGAGGTCGGCACCATCCAGGACGTGACCCCGCAGCCCCACAACGGCTGCCGCCCGCCCAAGCGGCGCCGGGTCTGAGGCACGGGGAGGAGTAAGACAACATGGCTCGCTATACCGGACCGGCCACTCGCATCTCGCGCCGTCTCAAGGTCGACCTCGTCGGCGGGGACCAGGCGTTCGAGCGTCGTCCTTACCCGCCCGGCCAGCACGGCCGCGGTCGGATCAAGGAGTCCGAGTACCTGCTGCAGTTGCAGGAGAAGCAGAAGGCCCGCTACACGTACGGCGTCCTGGAGAAGCAGTTCCGGCGCTACTACGAGGAAGCGGTTCGCCGCCCCGGCAAGACCGGTGAGAACCTGCTGCAGATCCTGGAGTCCCGGCTCGACAACGTGGTGTACCGCGCGGGTCTCGCGCGCACCCGTCGTCAGGCCCGCCAGCTGGTCAGCCACGGTCACTTCATCGTGAACGGCCAGAAGGTCAACATCCCGAGCTTCCGGGTGTCGAAGTTCGACATCATCGACGTGAAGCCGAAGTCGCTGCCCACGCTGCCCTTCGAGGCTGCGCGCGCTTCCTTCGGCGACCGGCCGATCCCGGCGTGGCTCCAGGTCGTGCAGTCCAACCTGCGCATCCTGGTCCACCAGCTGCCGGAGCGGGCGCAGATCGACACGCCCGTCACCGAGCAGCTCATCGTCGAGCTCTACTCGAAGTGATCCTCCTGGAGGGGCCGTCCGCGGCCCCTCCAGTCGGGTCCCGCGGCGGCACGGAATGGTGTGCCGCATGCGTTTGCCGGTCTCCGCGACCGGCTTCCACGACGTCAAATAGCGGGCGTCGGGGTTAGAAGGGAAGAACCCAGTGCTGATTTCCCAGCGTCCCTCGCTCAGCGAGGAAGCGGTCAACGAGACCCGCTCCCGGTTCGTCATCGAGCCGCTGGAGCCGGGCTTCGGCTACACCCTCGGCAACTCGATTCGCCGCACCCTGCTGTCGTCCATCCCCGGCGCGGCCGTGACCAGCATCCGCATCGACGGTGTGCTGCACGAGTTCACGACCGTCCCCGGTGTGAAGGAAGACGTCACCGACATCATCCTCAACCTCAAGGAGCTGGTCGTCAGCTCCGAGGAGGACGAGCCGGTGACCATGTACCTGCGCAAGCAGGGGCCGGGCGCGGTGACCGCGGGCGACATCGTGCCTCCGGCCGGTGTCACCGTGCACAACCCCGACCTGCACATCGCCACCCTGAACGGCAAGGGCAAGCTGGAGATCGAGCTCGTGGTCGAGCGCGGTCGCGGCTACGTCCCCGCCGTGCAGAACAAGCAGGCCGGCGCCGAGATCGGCCGCATTCCGGTCGACTCGATCTACTCGCCCGTCATGAAGGTGACCTACAAGGTCGAGGCCACCCGTGTCGAGCAGCGGACCGACTTCGACAAGCTGATCCTCGACGTCGAGACCAAGCCGTCCATCACGCCGCGCGACGCCGTCGCGTCGGCCGGTAAGACGCTGGTCGAGCTGTTCGGCCTCGCTCGCGAGCTGAACGTCGACGCCGAGGGCATCGAGATCGGCCCCTCGCCCGCCGAGGCGGACACCATCGCGGCGTTCGCGATGCCGATCGAGGACCTGGACCTCACCGTCCGGTCCTACAACTGCCTCAAGCGCGAGGGCATCCACACCGTGGGCGAGCTCGTCTCGCGCAGCGAGGCGGACCTGCTGGACATCCGCAACTTCGGCGCCAAGTCGATCGACGAGGTCAAGATGAAGCTCGTCGGTCTCGGCCTGGCGCTGAAGGACAGCCCCCCCGGGTTCGACCCGTCGGCCGCCGCGTCCGACTACCCCGCCGAAGGCTGGGGCACGGACACCGCCGTGGACACCCACGACGACGGCCAGGACTACGCGGAGACCGAGCAGCTCTGAGGTCGCTTAGCGGCCGGGCCGGAGCAGAGGATCAGAAAGAAATCCGAGGAGCAATTCGATGCCCACCCCCACCAAGGGACCCCGTCTCGGGGGCTCGCCGGCCCACGAGCGGCTGATGCTGGCCAACCTGGCCACGTCCCTGTTCACCCACGGTCGGATCACGACCACCGAGGCCAAGGCGAAGCGGCTGCGCCCGTACGCCGAGAAGCTGATCAGCAAGGCGAAGGTCGGTGACCTGCACAACCGTCGCGAGATCCTCAAGGTGATCCGCGACAAGGACATCGTGCACAAGCTGTTCGCCGAGATCGGCCCGCAGTTCGCCGACCGCCCCGGTGGCTACACCCGCATCACCAAGACGATGCCGCGCAAGGGCGACAACGCGCCCATGGCCGTCATCGAACTGGTCGCGGAGAAGACCGTCACCTCCGAGGCGGAGCGCGCCCGCAAGACCAAGTTCGCGAAGGACGAGGCCCCCAAGGCCGCGGCCGTCGAGACCGAGGTCGAGGACGTGCAGGACCAGGACGCCGAGGCGCCCGAGTCCGCCACGAAGGACGCCGCCGAGGAGCCCGCCGAGGGCGCCGACGACGCTTCCGCCGAGGCGAAGGCCGACGACAAGGCCGAGGATAAGAAGGACGAGTCCTGACGGACGCGCACTTCACCGACGAGCCCGTCGTTCCCGCTGGGGACGACGGGCTCGTTCGTGTGCGACTGGACCTGGCCTACGACGGCACGGAGTTCTCCGGGTGGGCGCGCCAGCCCGACCGCCGCACGGTGTGCGGCGTGCTGGAGGACACCATGTCGACGGTGCTGCGCGAGGACGTGCAGCTGACCGTGGCCGGCCGCACGGACGCGGGCGTGCACGCCTCGGGGCAGGTGGCGCACGTCGACCTGCCGGCCGCGGTGGACGTCGCGGGCCTGCCGAAGCGCCTGGCCCGCGCCCTGCCCGCGGACGTCCGGGTGTTCTCCGCACGGGTGGTGCCCGCCGAGTTCGACGCGCGGTTCGCCGCGTTGCGCCGGCACTACGAGTACCGGGTCACCGACGCACCCTTCGGGGCGCACCCGTTGCGGCGGCTGGACACGCTGGCCTGGCCGCGCCCGCTTGACCTGGACGCGCTGAACGCCGCCTCGCGGCTGCTGCTGGGCGAACGGGACTTCTGCGCGTTCTGCAAGCGCCGTGAGGGCGCGACGACGATCCGCGAGCTGCAACGCCTGGAGTGGGTGCGGGAGGGCGCCGTGCTGACCGCGCACGTGTCCGCGGACGCGTTCTGCCACTCGATGGTGCGCAGCCTGGTCGGCGCGCTGCTGGCCGTCGGCGAGGGCCGCAAGCCGGTGGGCTGGCCCGCGTCGCTGCTGTCGCTGACCGCGCGGTCGAGCGAGGTCACGGTCGCGCCGCCGCACGGGCTGTCGCTGGTCCGGGTCGACTACCCGGCCGACGACGAGCTCGCCGCGCGGGCCGCCGTCACCCGCAACGTGCGCTCCGCGGTCACCGCGCCCGAGCCCGGCGCGCCGACCAGCTGAGCCAGGCGGCGCCGCCCAGCGGTATCTCCGCCAGGTACGTGAAGAACGCGAACAGCAGCACGCCCGCGACGGCCGGCGCGGCGGGCGTGCCCAGGCCGACCAGCAGCGCGATGGTGCCGTTCTCGGTGACGCCGACACCACCGGGCGTGACCACGGCCAGCGTGAGCAGCCTGCTCACCGCGAACGCCGCCACCGCCGGCCCGAGTGCGAGGTGGACGCCCGCGGCGGCCAGGCACCACCACAGCAGGACGCCTTGGAGCAGCAGGTAGGCGAGCATGCCCAGGGTCATCCGCCGCCAGCCGTTGCGGACGACCTGGCCGGTCTGCCGGCGCAGCCGCAGCAGGAACCGGGCGGCCCGGCCGCCGAGGAGCCGGCAGAGCCACCGCAGCCGCAGCAGCACGACCACGGCCGCCACCAGCCCTCCGGCCGCCGCCACCGCCGCGATCAGCACGCCGTCACCGAAGACGATCGCGCCCTGCACGGCCAGCGCGAGGAGCGGCAGGGCGGCCCGGGACACCGCGTTCCACAGTCCGCTGACGAGCGCCGACGCGGTGATCGCCCGCGCGCAGTGGCCCCAGCTCGACGCCATCACCGCCGTCACCGCCAGCCCGGCCGCCCCGCCGAACGGCAGCACGTTGCTGATCGCGCTGCCCGCCGCGTTGAGGCTGAACGCCTGGGTGTTGCGCAGGCCGGGCAGGGAGCCGGTGAGGACGTAGGTGTAGGCCCAGAGGCCGGCCAGCCACAACGTCGTCAGCCAGAGCGCGGTGCCGGGTCCGACGGCGCGCAGCTGCGCGCCGACCGCCGACCACGCCACGCCGCCCACGGCGGGCACGAGCGCGACCACCAGCCACGCCGCCAGGCCGAGCGACGCCAGCGACGCGGCGGTGCGCGACCAGCGGTTCACCGTGCCCGCAACCGTTTGCGCTCGACGTACCACTCGGTGCCGAGGACCACCTTGAACAGCGGCGGCGGCAGTTTCAGCAGCGCGGCGAGGGCGCGGGTCGAGTCGCCGCCGGTCCTCTGCGTGGCGTGCGCGGCCATGGCGGCCCGCTTCACGTGCGCGTACCGCCGGACGTCCACCGAGTGGGTGATCTCGGTGCGGGCGGTGTAGGCCTGCTCGAACGGCGTCAGGTCGAACCCGCGGACCAGCCGGGCGAGCCGGAGGCCGCGCAGCAGCCACGTGCGGTCGACCGTCGCCTCCCAGACGCGGGGCGTGCCGGCGAGCTCGGCGGCCAGCGTGCCGACCCGGTGCACCTGGACGTGGTCGGGGTGCCCGTAGCCGCCGTGCGGGTCGTACGCGGTGAGCAGGTCGGCGTGTTCCTCGTGCAGCAGCTCGGCCAGCCGCTCGGCGGCCTCGCCCACGTCGGCGCGGGCGAACCCGTGCCGCCCGTCCAGGCCGGAGTCCGGGTAGCCGAGGAACTCCACGCGCGCGCAGCCGAGCGCGCGGGCCGACGCGTGCGCCTCCCGGGTGCGGACGGCGCCGAGGTCGGACCGGTGCGCGCTCAGGCCCCGTTCACCGGCGGTGGCGACGACCAGCACGACGCGGTGCCCCTCCTGCGCGAGGCGCGCCATCGTGCCGCCGGTCAGCAGGGCTTCGTCGTCGGGGTGGGCGTGGAAGAAGACGCACGTTCGGCTCACGGGTGCAAGAGTGTCAGTTGGTCCGTTCGGCGGCTTGACGGGAGCGCACTTGTCCATCATCCACGTGACCGACTGCTTCCTGCCGCGCCTGGGCGGGATCGAGGTCCAAGTCGCCGGACTGGCCGCGGAGCAGGCCCGCTCCGGTGAGGACGTGCACGTGGTGACGGCGACCAGGAACGCGTCGCCGGGTGAGCGGTACTCGGTGCGCCGGATCGCGGTGCGGCTGCCGTGGGACGTGCCCGTGCACCCGCGGGCGGGGTCGCACCTGGACCGGGTGATCGCCTCGCTGTCGCCGTCGCTGGTGCACGTGCACGTCGGCGCGATCTCGCCGTTCGCGTGGTCGGGGGTGCGGTCGGCGGCGCGACTGGGACTGCCGACGGTGGTCGTGGTGCACAGCATGTGGGACCCGGTGGTGCAGTGGTGCTACCGGGCGCTGGACCGGCTGGCGTCGTGGAGTGCCGCGCCGGTGGCGGTGGCGGCGGTGAGCCGTGCGGCGGCGGGGCGGGTGCGCGCGGTCGTGCCGGGGCTGCCGGTGGGGGTGGTGCCGAACGGGATCGTGCCGTCGGCGTGGCGGGGGATACCGCGGCAGCGGCGGGACGACGCGGTGCACGTGGTGTCGGTGGGTCGGCTCGCGGCGCGGAAGGAGCCGATGGCGTTGCTGCGGGCGTTGCGGGCGGTCTCGGCCGACGTGCCGCTGCGGGCGACGCTGGCCGGCGCGGGGCCGGAGATGGCCGTCCTGCGGCGGTACGTCGAGCGGCACGGGATGGGGTGGGTGAGCCTGCCGGGGCGGCTCGACCGGCAGGGGGTGGCGCACCTGCTGGCCGGTGCGGACGTGTTCGTGAACCCGGCGTCGCAGGAGGCGTTCGGGCTGGCGGCGCTGGAGGCGCGGACCGCGGGGGTGCCGGTGGTGGCGCGGCCGGGGACGGGGGTGGCGGACTTCGTGCGCGACGGGGTGGAGGGGGTGCTGACGCACGACCTGGCGGCGGGGATCACGCGCCTGGTGAACGACCGGGAGGAGCGGTTGAGGATCGCGGCGCACAACCGGACCACGGAGCCGACCCACTGCACGTGGCCGCGGGTGCTGGAGGCGTTGCGGTCGTGCGCGGCGCGGGTGTGAGGGTCAGAAGACGAGGTCTGCCAGGTCGAGCGTGACCGGGACCGGCGCGGCGGTGACGGTCGTCGGTCCGGCGGACTTCACGGTGTTCTCCGCCAGATAGCGGTCGCCGTGCAGCCGGTGTGCGGTCAGCTCCAGTCCGAGGTCGTTCCCCTTGCGGCTGATGGTCCAGAGGAACGGCACGCCCGCGGCGGCGTAGGCGATCATCTTCACCTCGCGTTCGTTCCGGGTGTTGCCCGGAGACCAGACCTCGACCGCGAGCACCAGTGCCTCGGCGGGGAACGACGCGCCCGCCGGGATCCTGTCCATGATCACCACGTCGGGGATGAGTCCGGTGCGCAGGGTGGAGGAGATCTTCACTCCTACCCCCACCACCGCGTAGAGATCGGTTCGGCCGGCAGCGGAGATCGAATCCTCGAACGGCCGGATCAGCCGGTAGGTGGCGACCTGGTGTTCACCGGAAGGTGGGGGATTCACGTGGAAGTGTCCAAAGATCAGCTCGACGCTCGACCCGTCCTCCGGGGAGGGCAGGTCGAGCCATTCCTCGATGGTGTGCGGGCCGATCATCGGGTTCGGCAGGACTTCTTCCTTCAGCGCTGCGGACATGGCTTCCAACCTCCACGATCGACTCGATCATGACCCTGGCACAGTCCCACTGGGGCGACACCGTCCCTGATCAGGTGAAACGCGAAGCGGCCCCTCACCGGCGGAAGTGGTGAGGGGCCGCTGTGGTGCGACTGGACCGGGTGACCGCTTACAGGTCGAGGGTCCAGCTGTCGATGTAGCCGGTGTCCTGGCTGTACGCGTCACGCACGCGCAGCTGCCAGGTGCCGTTGGCGTTCTCCGCCGACAGGTTCACCGTGTACGTGGCGTCGACGTTGTCCGCGCTGTCCGAACCGGACTGCACCTTCAGCTGCTTGACCGCGCCGCTCGGCGTGATCAGGTCGACCACGACGTCACCCCGGTAGGTGTGCTTGATGTGCACCTCGACGGTGGCCGACGTGCCGGCCTTGCCCGCGCAGTCCGTCACCGAGATCGGGCTGGACGCGGTGCCCAGGTCCGGCACGGCCACGTCGGTCGCGTTGGTCTTGGCCGCGCAGCCGCCGGGCGGCGGGGTGGTCGAGCCGACCAGGCGCAGCAGCTTGTTCGGCGAGCCGGTGCCCGCGTTGCCGACCACGCCGTTCGTCGCGCCGTTGACCAGGGCGTCGCGCACCTGCGCCGGCGTGGCGGTCGGGTTCGCGGCCAGGTAGACGGCCGCCGCGCCGACCACGTGCGGCGTCGCCATGGACGTGCCGCTGATGGTGTTGGTGGCGGTGTCGTTGGTGTACCAAGCCGACGTGATGGACGAGCCCGGCGCGAAGATGTCCAGGCAGGTGCCGATGTTGGAGAACGACGACCGGGCGTCGGTGTTGGTCGTGGAGCCGACCGTGATGCCCTCCAGGGTGCGCGCCGGCGTCACGTTGCACGCGTTCGCGCCGTTCTCGTTGCCCGCCGCGAGGCCGTAGGTCACGCCCGACGCGATGGAGTTGCGCACGGCCTGGTCGACCGTGGCGTCCGCGCCGCCGCCGAGCGACATGTTCGCGACCGCCGGCTTGACCGCGTTCGCCGTCACCCAGTCGATGCCCGCGATGACGCCCGCGTACGTGCCGGAGCCCGCGCAGTTCAGCACCCGGACGCCGACCAGCTTGGCCTTCTTCGCCACGCCGTACTTCGTGCCGCCGACGGTGCCCGCGACGTGCGTGCCGTGGCCGTTGCAGTCGGTGGCGTCGGCGTCGTTGTCGACGGTGTCGCGACCGGACACGGCGCGGCCGCCGAAGTCGCTGTGCGAGAACCGGATGCCCGTGTCGATGATGTAGGCGGTGACGCCCTCACCCTCGTTCGGGTAGGTGTAGGAGTTGTCCAGCGGCAGCGCGGCCTGGTCGATCCGGTCCAGGCCCCACGACGGGGTCGGCGCCTGCGTGGCGGAGATCTTCACCTCGCCGTCCTGCTGCACGTAGGACACCGACGGGTCGGCGGCCAGCCTGCGGGCCTGCAGCTCGGTCATGGTGGCCGAGAAGCCGCGCAGCGCGTTCGTGTACGTGTGCTTGACGTTCGCCCGGTACTTGTCGCTCAACGTGGCGACGCTGCTCGTGCTCGCGTCCTTCAGCACGACGATGTAGCTGTCCTTGACCGCGTTGGGCGCGGCGAGCCCGATGATCTCGCCCTCCGCGGCGGCGGAGGTGAAGGTGGTCAGTGCGGCCGTGACCGCGAACGCCGTGCCCGTGGCCAGCCCGACACCGGCCAACCGTTTCGTCCAGGACGCGCGAACGTCTCCCATGGCAGGGGGTCTCCTCTTCGCAGGGTGGGTGTCCGGTCGGCGTCGCCCCCGAGACCGAACGGACACGGTGAGTCGTTCCTAGTTCGCCTTGCGGGTGGGGCGCAAGAATTTGCCCGGAATAACCGACGAACGGCTCGTACACAGTTTTATTCGTGCTGTGAACGAATCGTTGCGGTGGGTGACTGGACCCCGGACAGAAAACATGCCCCCGGGCAATCGCCCAGGGGCACGCGAGGTGGCGCGAGGGTCAGTCGCCGCGCCGGACCGCACCGAGGATCTGCTGCTCACCGGGGGTGGTGACCAGCCGCAACGGCCGCCAGAGGTTGGTGCCGAGCGCGATCACCTGGTCGTCCTTGAGCGTGGTGAGCTGGTGCGCCATCTGCGGCGGCAGCCGCCAGATCTGGGACGCCAACTGGGCCTGCCCGACCGGCAGCCGTTGCAGCAGCACGAGGTCCGCGGAATTCGCGGTGGTCGCCGCCTGGGGGTGCAAATACGGCAGGACGTACATCGTGGTCTGCCACGGCGAGCGCGGCGGGAACAACTCCTGCGGCACGTGGCCGCCGTCGTGCACGACGAGCAGCGGGCTGTCCTCCGACGGGCGCGGCAGCTCCACCGGGCTCAGCCTGCGCAGCTGCACCAGCGGCGAGGGACGGCCGTCCGCGCCCGCGCCCGCCGCGCGCACCACCGGCTGCCAGGCCGCCGGGCGGCCCGTCGCGATGGTGATCCACGCGCCGGTCGCCATCGCCCGCAACGCGATCTGCCGCGCCAGGTACAGCCCGCCGACCACGACCATGCGCGTCGGCGCGGACCGCAGCACCGAGATCGTCAGCGGCTCGCCCTGCAACCCGGAGCCGAGCACCATGCCGCCGCGGTCGCCCGACGGGCTCACCACGTCCAGCATCTGCGGCGACACCAGGAACTCCGGCGCCACGCCCTTGCTCTGCGAGTCCAGCAAGCGGGAGTTGCTCACGCCACACCTCCGAGCGGCAGCGTCGCGGCCAGCCCGGCGACCTGCAGGCCGTTCAACGGGGTCAGCGTGATGTCGAGCTTGTCGGCCAGCGCCTTGAGCCGGTCGTCGGCGCGGTTCAGCTCGGTCGGCGTCCGCGCGCTCACCCGCACCATGCCGCGCAGGCCGACCTGGCCCTGCTCGCTGCTCGGCGAGATCGTCATGGACAGCGTCGAGGACAGGGCCCGCACGCCGGTCAGCGCGTTCAGGTTGTTGCGCATGCCCTTGGACGGCCAGCCGGTGATCGCGTAGCTGGCGTGGCCGACGCCACCCGCCGTCACACCGGACCACTTCTCCCGCAACGACACCGAGTTGTTCGACCCGGCCACCGAGGTCAGCTCGGCCGCCGAGATGCCCGCCCGGATCAGCTCGTCGGGGTCCAGTGGCCGGATCGACACACCCGTCGACTCCAACGCGTTGCGCACGCGGGACAGCGCGCCGATCAACGCCCGGTGCGCGCCGACGACGCCGCCGCCGCGTTCCCGGATCGCCGCCGCGCACCGCCGCGGGTCGAGCCGCACCGCGATCCACGTGGTCCGCCGGGCCGCCGCGGGCAGCGGGCCGAGCACCTCCATGTACGAGTTGAGCGCGGGCGAGTTCGTCGGCAGCGCCGCGCTGCCCGGGTAGCAGTGCCAGATCACCGAGATCGCGTCGAGCACCACACCGCGGTCCTCCAACGTCGGCGCGAGCGCGCCCAGCGGCAACGACGGCGCGCTGCCCACCGCGGTGATCAGCCCCGGCGCCGGGTCGACCAGCAGCACGGCGGTCCACGCGCCCTGGTGCCAGGCCATGCCGAGCGGACGGCGCTCGTGGTCGACACCCCGGGCCACCACCAGGTCCGGCACCGCGAGGCGCAGCAACGCCACCCGCGGGTCGTCCGGGCCGATGACCGAGGACTCCTCCTCCGACGGCGGCTTCATCTCCACCGGGCCGGTGCGCTTGGCCGTGCGGCCGTGCGAGCGGAAGCTGTAGCGCACGACCAGGCCGATCCACTGGGTCAGCCAGCGACCCCGCGACCTGGTGAACGCGATGATCAACGCGATCAGCACGATGCCGCCCGCGACGTACATCGGCACGGGCGCGACCTCGTCGCCGGTGGCGCCGACGGCCAGCAGGATCAGGCCGACGGCGACGCCGACCTCGAGCACAACCAGGTTGGCGACCGGCAGGGAGCCCAGGCTCGCGCCCGCCGTGCGGCGGCGCGCCCGGAGCAGTGCGGCGCGCACGGCGCCGCCCGCTGCCTGCGCGCGCGCCATGGCGGGGTTGGGCTGGCCCGGATGTGGGGTGGTCACGGACATCCGCTCTGGTTCTCTTTCCGTCGGCGTGCGCCGGGTGGGACCGACCGGGTCTGACCAACCCGCACACGGACCACCCGCCGTCCGGCTATCGTGCAGACCGTACCGCGACTGGGAGAGCAGCGAGCCGAGAATGGCATCAACACCCACCACCAAGTCACAGGTCCAGGCCTACCGCTTCGTGCTGCGCAGGATGCAGTCCGCCCTAGTGCGCAGGGACGCGGTGATGCTGCACGACCCGATGCGCACGCACTCGCGTGCCACCGCGGTGGGCGTCCTGCTCGGCGTCATCGGACTGCTCGGCTTCCTCATCTTCGGCTTCTTCTCGCCGGACCCGCAGGTCGACGACCAGACGCAGATCGCCATCTCCAAGGAGACGGGCCAGGTCTACGTCGTGCACACGGTCGGCGTGAACAAGACGCTGATCCCGATGACGAACCTCGCGTCCGCGCGGCTGTTGCTGCTGCAGCGGTCCAACCCGGACACGGGCCAGGCGGCGGTCGCGGGCGGTGACGCGGCGGCGGGTCAGGTGAACGCCGGGCCGCAGGTCGCGGGCGGCGAACCGAAGCTGGTCAGCGAGAAGGCCCTGGCGAAGCTGCCCAAGGGCCGGTTGACCGGCATCCCCGACGGGCCGGACGTGCTGCCCAAGCCCGCCGACCGGATCGGGTCGGACTGGTCGGTCTGCGACACGTTGACGTTGGACGAGTCGCTGAACGACCCGTCGGCGCCGGGCAAGTTCACCACCACCGTCCTCGCGGGGTACAGCGGCGGCGGCGAGCTGCTCGACGACAACCGCGCCCTGCTGGTGCGCGCGGGCACCGACGACAAGCAGGCGTACCTGATCTACAAGGCGCCGGTGAACTCCAAGATCACCTCGACGTCCACCGTGCGCGCCAAGGTCGACCTCACCAACGCCGAGGTCCGCACCGCGCTGAACCTGAGCCAGAAGAAGCCGCGCGCGATCAGCACCGGCCTGCTCAACGCGATCCCCGAGGCGAAGCCGCTGGTGGCGCCCGACATCCCGGGCCGCGGCCAGAACGTGACCTACGTCCAGGGCGAGAACCTGAAGATCGGCGCCGTGATCGAGGTCCGCCGCTCCGGCGCGGACTCCGAGTTCCACGTGGCGCTCAAGGACGGCCTGCAGAAGATCAGCCGGGCCGCGGCCGACCTGCTGCGCGCGGCCTACGCGCAGGGCGCCGAGCCGAAGCTGGTGGACATCGCGCGGACCAACAGCGCGCCGACCGTCGAGCAGCTCGACTTCGCCGACTACCCGCCGGACGTGCCCGAGGTCCTGGACCCGAACCAGAACAACCGGGTGATCTGCCTCGGCTGGCAGGCGCAGAACGTGACCTCGGACAACAAGTCCCAGCACACCAAGGTGACCTTCGCGCCGTCGCTGCCGATCCCGTCGAACGTGGTGCCGGTGGAGATCAACCAGGTCGGCGCGACCCGCGAGGTCGTGAGCCAGTTCGTGATGGCGCCGGGCAAGTCGGCCGTGGTGCGCAGCGCGACGTCGACCCAGGACTTCGACAGCGGCCCGATCCACCTGGTCACCGGCCGCGGTGTGAAGTACGGCATCCCGGACGTCACCACCAGCGGCGCGCTCGGCCTGGGCGTGGACGGGTTCGCGCCCGGTCCGGAGTCGATCCTGCGGCTGCTGCCCAACGGGCCGCAGCTCAACCGCAACGACGCCTCGCGCAGCTGGGACGCGATCCAGGTGCCGAAGGACAACGGCCTGCTGCCCGAGGAGAAGGCCAAGAAGCAGGGCGGCTGAGCCCGTAATGCTGAGCCCTTTGGGGGAACCGGCGTGGGCCGGTTCCCGTCAGAGGGTGCAGGAGGTGTCCGGGTGAACGAGGTCACACGCGGGCCGGCGGGCGGGCGGCAGGTTTCGGTCGACCCGCGCTGGCTGGAGCTGTACGCGAAGCGCGTCGAAGAGGCGGCCGAGGAGCTGATCCGCGCGCGGTCCGAGCTGCGGGAGGCGCCGATGCGCCCCCAGAGCTTCGGCGAGCTGGGGCGGACGCTGCGCAGCGCGGAGGCGTACGGCCGGGCCGCCGGGCTGCTCAACCAGCAGCTCGACCGGGCGTGCGAGGTGCTGACGTCGGCGGCGAAGGGCCTGCACGACGTGGCCGAGCACTACGGCGCCCAGGACGACGACGCGGTGGCGTTGATCAAGGCGGTCGACCGGCGGGCGGGGTTGGGCTGATGCGGGGCAAGGACGGCAAGCAGATCGCCGCCGAGGTCGGGCCGGAGCTGGACTACCTGTCGGGGATCAGCAGGCGGCTCGGCGTGCGCGACCTCGTGGCGGACTACTTCGCGCCCGTGCTGGGCGACTGGAACGACCTGAACGAGGAGGCCGAGCGCTGGCGCAAGGCCGGGCTCGTCGCCGAGCACGTGACGCGCGACCTGACCAAGCCGCTGGGCAAGCTGGACTCGGCGTGGCAGGGCAAGGACGCGGACGCGTTCGTGGACCACATGCAGAAGGTCGGCCTGGCCGGGCACGACATGTCCGACGCGATGCACGCGATGGGCGAGGCGCTGGACCAGACCGCCGAGGGCATCCGCGGGATCGTGGAGGACATGTCCCGGGTGTTCGCCGAGGCGGCCGACGCGGTGTCCGGCGCGGCGGCGTTGCCGGTGGACGGCGACCGCCGCGTGGTGGAGGCGCTGGACGAGCTGCACGACCCGGCGAAGGAGCTGCACGAGTCGGTGCGGGACGTGCTGGAGGCGTTCCTGCGGCTGTGCGACGGCGTGTCCGGTTCGGACGATTTCGCCGACGTGAAGATGGAGCACAAGTACCCGGAGCAGAACTGGTCGTTCACCGCGCCCGCGAAGCCGGTGGCGCCGGAGCCGCCGGCCGCGCCGCCCGCCGAGACGAAGCCGGCCGCGTCCGGCGGTGGGTCCGGTGGCGGCGTGCCGGGTGGCGGCGGTGGTGGTGTGCCCGGTGGCGGCGGCGGTGTGCCCGGTGGTGGTGGTGCGATCCCCGGCGGTGAGTCGCCGGAGCGGATGCAGCCTGGTGGGTCGACGGGTGTGTCCGAGCCGCGCCCCACGGAGGCCGGCCCGCGTCCGGCGGCCGCCGCGGCGGCGGGTGGTCCGTCCGGTCCGGCGACGGGCGGCGCGGGGATGATGGGCGGCGGGATGATGGGCGGCATGGGCGCCGGCGGGCAGCAGGGCGGCGACAAGGAGCACAAGTCGAAGGTCCAGCTGGCCGGCTCGACCGAGCAGGTCTTCGGCAAGCCCAAGAAGTCCGCCCCGCCGGTGCTCGGCGAGGACTGAGTCGAATCGCCGTGTTGGATGGCCGCTGCTCCGCAGACGGCGGCTCGGTCGCCTGGAAGTCGGTCATCCGCCGCTGATCCCGCGACAATCGAAAAGCGTGATTGCCGCGGGATGAGCAGCGGATGACCGACGCGACCTCGCGACGTGGCGTCACCACGAGGGAAGCGAGCGGCGTCACCACGAGGGAAGCGAAAGGGCCGCCCCGGAGGGCGGCCCTTGTCGTGTGTGGCCTAGATGGCGCCCTAGATGACAGAGCGTTTTGGTGGTGTGACCAGGCGCCTGGCGCGGTTGCGGTTCACGGTGTGGACGATGAACATCGTCAGCAGGAGCAGGCCGACGCCCGCGCCCGTGCCCGACAGCGCCACGATCATGGGCGTGCTGCTCGGCGGGTTCAGCGGACCGAGGTCGGTCATCAGCTGCTCCGGGTTCACCGGCTTCGCGCCCGGCTGCTCGAACGGCAGCTCGGCGGTCAGCGCGGCCACCGGGTTGATCATCCCGTAGCCGATCTTGTGGTCACGGCCGTTCGGGTTGCCCGGGTGCTGGGCGGTCGCCTTGATGCGCTCCATCACCTGCTTCGCCTTCAGCTTCGGGAACCGCTCGCGCACCAGCGCGACCACGCCGGCCACGTACGGCGAGGCGAAGCTGGTGCCCTGGATCGCCACCGGCCGGCCGTTCTCGAAGTTGGCGTTGGTCAGGCCCTTGCCCGCCGGGTCGAGCGTCACGATGTTCTCGCCCGGCGCGGCCACGCTGATCCACGGGCCCCACACCGAGAACGGCGAGACACCGCCCTCGGCGTTCATCGACGCCACGGACAGCACGTTGTCGGCGTACCAGGGCGGCGACGCGACCACGTTGACGTTCTCCGTGGCCTGGCCGTCGTTCTGGGCCTGGCAGCCGCTCTTCGCGTCGATGTTGCCCGCGGCGGTCACGATGACGACGTCCTTGTCGTTCACCGCCCAGTCGATCGCGGCCTGGAGCTCGCGCTCCTGGTTGCTCGGCTCGGCCGGCGGCGCGCAGGCGGTCAGCGAGATGTTGATCACGCGCGCGCCCTGGTCCACGGCGGAGACGATGGCCTTCGCCAGGGTGCCGACCTTGCCCGCGGACGGTCGGTCGTCCAGGTTGGCCGGGTCGTCGTACTCGAAGCTGTTGCTGGTCTGCCGGAACGCCAGCACCGTCACCTCGGGCGCGGCGCCGACGAACCCGGTCTCGTCGTCCCGGCTCGCCGCCGCGACGCCCGCGACCTCGGTGCCGTGGCCGTCGCAGTCGTGGACACCGCGCTTCTCGGTCTCCACGTAGTCGCCGCCCTCCAGGACCCGGCCTTCCAGCCGCGGGTGGGCCTTGTTGACACCGGTGTCGATGATGGCGAGCTTGATGCCCTTGCCGGTGGCGAACCGGTGCGCCTCCTCCAGCCGCAGCTGCATCTGGCCCCACGGCTTGTTCGGGATGGGGCGGTCCTCGGTCCTGGAGGTGATGCAGCCCTGCTTGGGCTTGTAGTCGACGTCTTCCTTCGGCGGCTCGGGCTGGCGCAGGAACGACCGGTCCACCGGCGGCGGCTGCGAGTTCGGCCGGGCGTTCGGGGTCGACGTCGTCGACGCCGGCTGGGCGTACGCGCCGGGCGCGGTCAGCAGGGTCACGGCCGCCGCGGTGAGCGCGGCGATCTTGTGGATGCGCATCATCGCCTCACGCGGGGATGAGCTGGCGCATGGCCACGTAGAGGTCCATCACCGCCAGCGCCAGCGGCAGCACCGCGGCGATCAGGATGGCCTCGAGCACGTCGACCGTCCGGCGCAGCACCGGGGAGAACTTCTGGTTGGGGAAGATCACGCCGAGCACCAGCGCGCCCGCGCCGACCACCACGAGGGTGCCGAACACGTACAGCAGCCGGTCGCCGGGCGAGGACTGCACCAGCCACCCGAACAGCACGCCGGCGCCCGCGACCATGCCGCTGGCCAGCAGCGCCACCGCCTGCGCGCCGTTGGCGTAGGCACGCCCGCGCAGCAGCAGCACCAGCGTCACCACGATCGCCAGCAGCGGGCCCCAGATGGAGCCGTCGCCCGCCGCGATCACGGCGAACAGGGCGGCGACGCCGCCGCAGCCGATGATCATGCCGGTCAGGTACTCGTGCGCGTTGGCCGTGCGCCGCTCGATCACGGAGTACTCCGGGAAGCCGGTGTCCTCCTTGAGGTCCTCCGCGCTGCCCGGCACGGTCGGCAGCGGCAGCTTGGCCAGCTGGATCGTCAACCGGGGCAGCACGGACAGGGCGGCGAGCGAGACCGCCGCGGTGGCCGCCGCGATGCCGTGCACCGGGTGGTCGACGAAGATCCCGATGAGGAACGCGAGGCCGCTCAGCGCGCCCGCCGTGGCGGCGGCGATGAACACCGTGATGCCGCGGCCGATCAGCATGATCGAGGCCGAGGCGAAGATCAGCACCAGCACGCTGCCCAGCAGCAGGCTGGGCCGGCCGATCTCGCCGGGCACGATGTAGAGGCCCGCGACGAAGGCCATCGGCAGCCCGCCCGCCGCGGCGACCAGCACGCCCGTGCCGACGGCGTTGTAGGACCGCGCCACGACCGCGCCCGCGATGAGCGACGCGATGGCCACCACGCCCGCGCAGATCGCCGGCACGAGGTTGCCGCCGCCCGCGAGCGGGCCCGCCATCAGCACCGCGATCGCGGCCGTGATCAGCGCCAACGCGCCCGCGAGGTGGCCGTAGCGGCGTGCCGTGTCCTTGGTCCACGGCCGGAAGCTGTCCGGATCGGACTCCGCGATCGCGTCGACCACGTCGTCGTACAGCGGGGGCGGCGGGTTCTCGTTGCGCTTGCGCAGCTGCAGCAGCTCGCCGTCGACCACGCCGAGCGAGGCCAGCGTGCGGCTGGGGTCCAGTGGGCCCTCGCCCAGCTTGGCCAACGCCCAGCCGCCGTGCCGCACGCCACCGTCCGGAGTGGCCTCCTTGGCCATGTCCAGCAGCATCGGCAGCAGGTCGGCCACCGCGACGTCGGCGGGCAGCGCGACGTCGATACGCGTTCGCGGCGCAACCACCGTCACCCGGCTGAACACCGTCGTTCCGGTCGCCACCAGCGCCCCCTAAGTCCTGATGAGTGTGTGCTGTGGTCCGTCCCGACCCTATTGGTCCGGTCGGACGCGCTTCGGCCCGCCCCTGGAGAGGAGCGGACCCAGTATGGGGGCAGCGGGCCTCCGGGCTGGGCCGTTCCGCGCAACACGTCACAACACGTTGGCCGCGGATTTGCCCGACCCCCCGTCGTTCGGGGTTCCGATGCGCCATAGTGTCGTTGCGACTGTGGCGGGCCCACACGCCCCGATCGGGATTCGAGCGCAGTCGGGCTGATCGTTTACGGATCGACGCTGAAGAGGTGCCTGTTAGGTGAGCACGCTGCAGTTCAAGCGCACGGCACGCCTCGCTGCTCCCCGCCCACCCGGCGGTGAGGTCCACCTCGAACCGCCACCCGAGGTGCCGCGGGTCATCCCCGGCAACATCATGATGAAGGCGATGCCCGTCGTCATGATCATCTCGTCCGTCGGCATGATGGTGCTGATGTTCAGCTACAGCGGGCGCAGCCCCGCTGCGATGATCATGCCCGGCATGATGCTGGTCTCGACCATCGGCATGATGGCCGGCGGCATGGGCGGCGGCAAGGGCCAGAAGAAGGCCGAGATGAACGAGGACCGCAAGGACTACCTGCGGTACCTCGGCCAGATGCGCGACCGCGCCCGCGAGGCCGCCAACGAGCAGCGCGCCGAGCGCGAGTGGGTCCACCCGGACCCGCAGATGCTGTGGTCGCTGGCCACCACCCGGCGCATGTGGGAGCGCCGGCAGAACGACCCCGACTTCTGCCACCTGCGCGCGGGCCGCGGCTCGCAGCGGCTGGCCACGCGGCTCGTGCCGCCGCAGACCGGTCCCGTCGAGGAGCTGGAGCCGATCGCGACGCTGGCGCTGCGCCGGTTCGTGCGCGCCCACTCGCTGGTGCCCGACCTGCCGATCTCGATCGCGCTGCGCGGCTTCGCCGCCGTCGGCCTGCTCGGCGAGATCGAGGAGAAGCGCGGCCTGGCCCGCGCCCTGCTGGCCCAGATGGTCACCTTCCACTCGCCGGACGACCTGCTGGTCGCCGTCGTCACCACCGGCCGCACCAAGGCCGAGTGGGAGTGGATGAAGTGGCTGCCGCACGTGCAGCACCCGGCGATCGTCGACGGCATCGGGCAGATGCGGATGATGGCGGGCTCGCTGGCCGAGGTCGAGCAGATGCTGGACGAGCAGTTGCGCGACCGGCAGCGGTTCACCCGCAACGCGCCGCCGCCCGCCGACCAGCCGCACATCGTGATCCTGATCGACGACGGCGACGTCACCCGCGAAGAGCAGATCATCCTGGAAGAGGGCCTGGTCGGCGTCACGCTGTTCGACCTGTCCGAGTCGCTGGGCAACCTGACCGCCCGCCGCGGCCTGCGGCTGGTGATCGAGGACGGCAAGCTCGGCGCGCGCAGCGCCAGCGGTGTGGAGTGGTTCGGCGCGCCGGACTGGCTGAGCGTGGTCGAGGCCGAGGCGCTGGCCCGGCGGCTGTCGCCGTACCGGATCGGCGGCGTGGACGCGGGCGGCAGCGACGAGGACCCGCTGTCGATGAGCAACAACCCGCCGCTGCTGGAGTTCCTGGGCATCCCCGGCGACCCGATGACCTTCGACGTGCAGGCGGCGTGGCGGCCCCGGCCGGTGCGCGACCGCTACCGGGTGCCGTTCGGCATCGGCGAGTTCGGTCAGCAGGTCGAGCTGGACATCAAGGAAGCGGCGATGGAGGGCATGGGCCCGCACGGCCTGTGCATCGGCGCCACCGGTTCCGGCAAGTCCGAGTTCCTGCGCACGCTCGTGCTGGGCATGCTGGCGACGCACTCGTCGACCTCGCTCAACATGATCCTGGTCGACTTCAAGGGTGGCGCGACGTTCCTCGGCCTGGACAAGGCGCCGCACGTCGCCGCGACGATCACCAACCTGGCGGGCGACCTGACGCTGGTCGACCGCATGAAGGACGCGATCGCGGGCGAGGTGTCCCGTCGCCAGGAAGTGCTGGCCAAGGGCAACTACAAGAACGTGTGGGACTACGAGAAGGCGCGGGAGAACGGCGCCGACCTCGACCCGCTGCCGGCGTTGTTCATCTGCATCGACGAGTTCTCCGAGATGCTGACGGCGAAGCCGGACTTCATCGACATCTTCCTCCAGATCGGCCGCGTCGGCCGGTCGCTGCAGATGCACATGCTCCTGGCGTCGCAGCGGCTGGAGGAGGGCAAGCTGCGCGGCCTGGACACGTTCCTGTCCTACCGGATCGGTCTGAAGACGTTCTCCGCCGCCGAGTCGCGCGCCGCGATCGGCGTGCCGGACGCCTACGAGCTGCCGCCCATCCCGGGTTCGGGGTACCTGGGCGTGCAGGGCTCGCCGCTGACCCGGTTCAAGGCGCTGTACGTGTCCGGTCCGTACCGGCCCGCCGGGTTGCAGGTCGCGGGCCCGTCGGCGCCGGTGACCAGCGACAAGCGGCCGCGCTACTTCGTGCCGGACTACATCGAGATCCCCAAGGAGCCGGTCAAGCCGATCGAGCCGGTCAAGCAGGCGAAGAAGGAAGAGGACTCCAACGAGCCCTCGGAGCTCGAGGTCATCGTCGAGCGGCTGGTGGGCCAGGGCCCGCCGGCGCACGAGGTGTGGCTGCCGCCGTTGAACGAGCCGCCGTCGCTGGACACGCTGCTGCCGCCGTTGCAGGCGACCGAGGACCGCGGCCTGACCGCGCCCGGCTTCTTCTCCAACGGCAAGCTCCAGGTGCCGCTCGGCGTGGTCGACAAGCCGTTCGAGCAGCGGCGCGACCTGCTGTGGGCGGACTTCTCCGGCGCCGCGGGCCACGGCGCGATCGTCGGCGGTCCGCAGTCGGGCAAGTCGATGATGCTGCGGACGCTGATCACGTCCATGGCGTTGACGCACACCCCGCAGGAAGTGCAGTTCTACTGCCTCGACCTCGGTGGCGGCACGCTCGCGTCGCTGGAGAACCTGCCGCACGTCGGTGGGTTCGCCAGCCGGTTGGACGTGGACAAGGCGCGCCGGATGGTGGCCGAGCTGTCGGGCCTGATCACCGAGCGCGAGCAGCGGTTCCGCGCGCAGGGCATCGACTCGATGGTCGAGTTCCGCAACCGCAGGCGGCGCGGCGAGATCCGCGACGACGACTTCGGCGACGCGTTCCTGATCGTGGACGGCTGGATGAACTTCCGGCAGGAGTTCGAGGCGCTGGAGCCGATGGTCCAGGCGCTGGCCGCGCAGGGTCTGTCCTACGGCGTGCACGTGGTCGTGGCGGCGAACCGGTGGGCGGAGATCCGGCCCGCGATGAAGGACCTGCTCGGCACGCGGTTCGAGCTGCGCCTCGGTGACGTCAGCGAGTCCGAGGTGGACCGGAAGGTCGCGGTCAACGTGCCGCCGGGCCGTCCGGGTCGCGGTCTGTCGCCGCAGAAGCTGCACTTCCTGACCGCGCTGCCGCGCATCGACGCCTCGTCGGACGCGGAGAACGTGGCGGCGGGCGTGCAGGACATGATCGCCAAGGTGAGCGCCGCGTGGCGCGGCCAGCGCGCGCCGCAGGTCCGCCTGCTGCCCGACCTGCTGCCCTACCACGACTTCATGGCCCAGGTGCAGCAGCAGCGGCCGAACCGGGGCCACCTGGTGCCGATCGGCGTCAACGAGGACGAGCTGGCGCCGGTGTACCTGGACTTCGACGCCGACCCGCACTTCATGGCGCTGGCCGACGGCGAGGCGGGCAAGACCAACCTGCTGCGCACCATCGTGCGCGGCATCATGACCAGCTACACCTCGTCCGAGGCGCTGATCATGCTGGTCGACTACCGGCGCACCATGCTCGGCTACATCGAGACCGACCACCTGCTGTCCTACGCGGTGTCCTCGGCGCAGCTCACGGACATGATCAAGGACGTCCGCGGCTCGATGGCCAACCGCCTGCCCGGCCCGGACGTCACCCAGGAGCAGTTGAAGAACAGGTCCTGGTGGAAGGGCCCGGAGCTGTTCGTGGTCGTGGACGACTACGACCTCGTCGCGCCGCAGGGTTCGCAGAACCCGCTGCAGCCGCTGGCGGAGTTCATCCCGCAGGCGAAGGACGTCGGTCTGCACATCATCGCCGTGCGGCGCATGGGTGGCGCGTCGCGGGCGATGTACGACCCGATCCTGGGCAAGCTGAAGGAAATCTCGGCGCCGATCATGGTGGGTTCGGGCTCGAAGGAGGAAGGGGCGATCGTGGGCAACCTCAAGGCGTCGCCGCAGCCTCCCGGCCGGGGCACGCTGGTCACCCGCAAGCTGGGGCAGCAGCGCATCCAGCTGGCGTGGATCGACCCGGACTGAGTCGGGTCGCCGCTGCTCCGCGGACGGCGGCTCGACCGACGCGACCTCGCGACGCGAACGACGGGAAGGCCCCGCTCCGGCGGGGCCTTCCGCGTTCCCGGTGCTCCGGCCCCGCCCCTCCGGCCCGCCCGTAATTCGCCGGCCCGCCCTGGGACAGTGGTGGGAAGTTGACTCTGGGTATCCGGGGAGTGTCGGTGCGCTGCCTTATGCTGCGCCCCGCACTGGAGGGGGTGGCGTGGAGACTGAGTTCAAGGTGCTCGGGCCCCTCGAGGTCTGGCACGACGGCAGGCAGGTGGCGCTGCCGACGGGCAAGGCGCGGGTGCTGCTGGCCAGCCTGCTGCTGCGCGCGGGCAGCGTGGTGCCGACGGACCTCCTGGTCGACCGGCTCTGGGACGGCCGGTCGGTGAACCCGGGCCGCACCAGGGCGACGTTGCACATGGTGGTGACCCGGCTGCGCCAGTCGCTCGGCCCGGCGAACGTGGTCCGCACCGCCACCGGCGGGTATGCGGCGGAGGTGCCGCCGGGCGCGCTCGACCTGCACCGGTTCCGCGAGCTGGTCGACCGCGACCGGCTGGCCGAGGCGCTGGGCCTGTGGCGCGGCGCGCCGCTGTCGGACGTGCCGTCCGACGTCCTGCACGCCGAGGACGTCGCGCCGCTGCTGGAAGAACGCCTCGACGCGCTGGAACGGCGCCTCGACGTGGACCTGGCGGCGGGCAGGCCCGCGGAGGTGGTGCCCGAGCTGCGGTCGCTGACCCGTGAGCACCCGTTGCGCGAGCGGTTCTGGGGCCAGCTGATGGAAGCGCTTTCCCGATCGGACCGGCAGGCCGAGGCACTGGCCGCCTACCGGTCGGTGCGCGCGCTGCTGGCCGAGCAGCTCGGCGTCGACCCCGGCCCGCGCTTGCAGGAGCTGCACCAGCGGATCCTCACCGCCGCGCCGGTCGCCGCGCGCCCGGACGCCCGGGACACCTCGAGCACGCCGCGGCAGCTCCCGATCCACACCCGGTTCTTCGTCGGGCGCGACGGCGAGCTGGCCGCGCTGTGGGCGCTGCTCGACTCGGCCGGCGGCGCGGGCGGGGTGGTGATCGCGGCGATCAACGGCGCGGCCGGCGTGGGCAAGACGGCGTTGGCGCTGCACTGGGCGAGCCAGAGCGCGCACCGCTTCCCGGACGGCCAGCTCTACGTGAACCTGCGCGGTTTCGACCCGACGGGTGAGCCGGTGAGCCCGGACGAGGCGTTGCGCGGGTTCCTCGGCGCGTTGGGCGTGGCGCCGGAGCGGGTGCCGTCCGGGTTGGACGAGCAGGTCGGCCTGTACCGCAGCCTGCTGGCCGAGCGCCGGGTGCTGGTGGTGCTGGACAACGCGGCGGACAGCGAGCAGGTGCGACCGCTGCTGCCGAGCGGCCCGCGCTGCCTGGCCCTGGTGACCAGCCGCAACCAGCTCGACGGGCTGGTGGTGCGCGAGGGCGCGCAGCCGTTGCCGCTCGGCGTGCTGACCGACGGTGAGGCGACCGCGCTGCTGGTGCGGCAGCTCGGCGCGCAGCGGGTCGGCGCGGAGCCGGCCGCGGTGCGCGAGCTGATCGGGCACTGCGCGGGGCTGCCGCTGGCGTTGTCGGTGGTCGCGGCACGTGCGGCGGCGCACCCGGACTTCGCGCTGCGGGCGTTGGCCGGCGAGCTGGCCGACGAGCGGACCAGGCTGGAGGCGCTCGACACCGGTGAGGCGACGACCAGCGTCAAGACGGTGTTCTCCTGGTCCTACGAGCGGTTGAGCCCGGCCGCGGCCCGGATGTTCCTGCTGCTGGGCGTGCACCCGGGGCCCGAGGTGTCGATCCCGGCGGCGGCCAGCCTGGCGGGCGTGCCGCTGCGCGCCGCCCGCCAGAACCTGGGCGAGCTGAGCAGGCTGCACCTGATCGCGGAGCCGGTGCCGGGCCGCTTCACGCTGCACGACCTGGTGCACGCGTTCGCGCGGGACCTGGTCGCGGTGCACGAGGACCAGGGCGGGCCGCGCGAAGCCCTGCGGCGGTTGCTCGACCACTACCTGCACACCGCGAACACGGCCGACCGGCTGCTGTACTCGCAGCGCGAGGAGGTGCCGATCGCCGAGCCCGCCCGCGGCGCGGTGGTCACGGAGCTGACCGAGCGGGCCGACGCGCTGGCCTGGTTCGGCCTGGAGCAGGCGTCGCTGTTCGCCGCGGTGGGGCACGCCGCGGCGCACGGTTTCGACACCCACGCCTGGCAGTTGGCGTGGACGACCACGGCGTTCGCCCGGCTGCGGGCGTTCTGGCACGAGCAGGCGCGGTGCCTGGAGATCGCGTTGGCCGCGGCACGGCGGCTGGGCGACCGGGTCGCGCTCGCCTCGACCAACCGGGCCCTCGGCCGGATCCTGATCACGCTGCGGCGGTTCGCCGAGTCGGCGTCCTACCTCACCGCCGCGCTCGACCTGGCGTGCGAGCTGGGCGACCGGCAGAGCCGGGCGCACATCCACCGGCACCTGGCCGGGCTGTACGAGGGCTGGAACATGCTGCACGAGGCCCTGCACCACGCGGAACGGGCGTTGGCGCTGTTCGAGGAGCTGGGCGACCGGGCGGGCACGGCCCGCGCGCTCAACGCCGTCGGCTGGGCCCGCGCGATGCTCGGCGAGGACCTGCACCGGGCGCTGGCCGACTGCGGTCGCGCGCTGGCGCTGTTCCGCGAGGTCAACGACGTGCTGGCGGAGGCGGCGACGTGGGACAGCCTCGGCTACGTCCACCACCGCCTGCACGACCTGGACGAGGCGGTCCGCTGCTACCGGGAGGCGCTGCCGCGGTACCGGGAGAGCGGTGACCGGTACGAGGAGGCCGCGACGCTGCAACGGCTCGGCGACACGCACGTGCTGGCGGGCGACCACGACGCCGCGCGCGAGGTGTGGCAGGCGGCGTTGGACATCCTGGACGAGCTCGGCCACGGCACGGCGGAGGCGTTGCGGGCGAAAGTGGCCGGCCTGCCGTGACCGGGTCCGCCGTCGTGGGGCCCGTCGGCCGCTCCGACACCGCGGGCTCCTCTGCGGGGAGAGCGGAGGAGCCCGCGGGCCCGGTCGTCACCGCGGCGCGGGCCGGGCAGGCGCGTCGTCCCTCGACGTGCACCTGCCACCGGGACCGGATCCCCCCTGGTGCGCACCTCCGGCCCCGCGCCCTCTGGGGGTCGCGGCGGTGAACGGCCTCAACTGTGCAAGAAGAGCCTCACAGTCCCCTCACTGCCGGCTCACCCAGCGCCGGTCGACAGCGGCCACCGAGTCGTCGGCGACCCGCCGGCAGTACGGCTACCGACCGGACGAGGCGCGCGAGCTGCTCTCCTGGCGGCGGTCGCGCCCGGTCACGAGGAGTTCGCGGCCCGTGCCGGAGTTTGTAAACTGGCCTCGGTCAAGGAGGGGTATGGCGGCTCGGTTCACGGTTCCAGGGCTCGCCGCGCCTTCGGCTCCCGCGCCCTCCGCACGTAGCGCGACCGGCCCCTCGCGCCCACCGGTCGTGGCGGGACAGCCGGCGTGACCGCGTCGCGGTTCAACGTCCTCGGTCCGATCGAGGTGTGGCACGGCGACGAGCCGGTGCCCATCCCCGCCGGCCGGGCCCGACTGCTGCTGGCGGTCCTGCTGCTGCGGGCCAACCAGCCGGTGACGGCCGACGAGCTGGTCGACCGGCTGTGGAACGGGGAAGCGCCCAACCCGGACCGCGCCAAGGCCACGTTGCAGATGGTGGTGCGACGCCTGCGCCAAGCCCTCGGCGAGGCCAACGTGGTGCGCACGACCACCGGCGGCTATCTGGCGGAGCTGCCGCCGCACGCGCTGGACCTGCACGAGTTCCGCGACCTGGCCGCGCGGGGCCGGTTCACCGAGGCGCTGGAGCTGTGGCGCGGCACGCCGCTGTCCGACGTGTCGTCGGACTCGCTGCACCGCGACGAGGTCGAATCGCTGCTGGAGGAACGCCTCGGCGTGCTGGAGCGCCGCTTCGACGCCGAGCTGGCGGCTGGTCGCGGCGGCGGTCTCGTGGGCGAGCTGCGGTCGCTGACGAAGCAGCACCCGCTGCGCGAGCGGTTCGGGGCGCAGCTGATGGCCGCGTTGCGGGCGTCCGGCCGGCGTGCCGAGGCGTTGACCGCCTACGCGGAGATGAGGACCGTCCTCGCCGCCGAGCTGGGCGTCGAACCGGGACCGGAGCTGCGGGCGCTGCACGCGGCCCTGCTGACCGAGGACGACGGCGGCCCGCCGGCCGTGCGGCTGCGCGACCACCTGCCCCGCGACCTGCCCGACTTCACCGGGCGGGCCGACGAGCTGGCCGCGGTCGAACGGATCGCCGAACGCGGACTGGTGTGCGCGGTGGACGGGATGGCGGGCGTGGGGAAGACCGCGTTCGCGGTGCACGCCGCGCACCTGCTGTCCGACCGGTACCCCGACGGCCGGTTCTACATCGACCTGCACGGCTACACCGAGGGCCGGGAGCCGCGCGAGCCGCTGGACGCGCTCGCCGTGCTGCTGTACTCGCTGGGCGTGCCGCGCGAGCGCGTGCCGGTCGGGCTGGACGAGCGGGTGGCGTTGTGGCGCTCGGAGATGGCCGGGCTGCGCGCCGTCGTCGTGCTGGACAACGCGTTCGACGCGCTCCAGGTCCGGCCGCTGCTGCCGTCGACGCCCGGCTGCCTGGTGATCGTGACCAGCAGGCGCAGGCTCGTCGGGCTGGACGGCAGTCACGCGCTGTCGCTGCCGGTGCTGCCCGGACCGGCCGCCGTCGACCTCTTCCGGCAGGTGGCGGGCCGCAGCACGCTCGACCCCGCCGCGCTGACCCGGCTGGTGGAGCTGTGCGGCCACCTCCCGCTGGCGATCCGGCTCGCCGCGGCCAGGCTGCACCACCGGGCCGCCTGGTCCGCGGAGTACCTGATCGACCGGATCCGGGACGAGCGGCGGCGGCTGCGCGAGTTCGCCGCGGACGACCGGGACGTCGCGTCCGCGTTCGCGGTGTCCTACCGGACGCTGGACGACGTGCAGCGGCGCGTGTTCCGGGCGCTGGGCCACCACGTCGGCGAGGACGTGGACCGCTACTCCGGCGCGGCGCTGTCGGGCCTGCCCGCGCAGGTGGTGGACGAGGTGCTCGGCGCGCTGGTCGAGGTGAACCTGGTCGAGGAACCGCGCCAGGGCCGGTTCCGCCTGCACGACCTGGTGCGCCAGTACGCGCAGGGCACCGCCGAGCCGGACGACGCCGCGGTCGTCCGGCTGCTCGACTACTACCTCGCGGTGGTGAAGGCGGGCGACGAGGCGCTCTACCCGCTCCGGCCGCGGCTGCCCGTGCGCACGACCGACGCCTCGCTGGAGCTGCCGGGGTTCGACACCGCGGGACCTGCCGTGGAGTGGTTCGAGGCGGAGCGCGAGAACCTCGCCGCCGCGGTGCGCCACGCCGCCCGCACCGGGCTCGACGATCACACCTGGCAGCTGCCGTACCTGCTGTGGGGCTTCTACTACCACGGCGGTCACGTCTCGGACTGGATCTCCACCCACGAGATCGCGCTCGACGCGACCGTGAGGCTGGGCGACGACCGGGCCCGGGCGCGCATCGTCAGCGGGCTGGCCGGCGGCTACTGGGCCAGCGGGCGCAGCGAGGAGGCGCTGACCCGGTTCCGGGAGGCGCACGCGCTGATGGAGGCGGGCGGCGAGCACGCGCCGGCGTCCGTGCTGCTGGGCAACATCTGCGCCTGCCTCGACCACCTCGGGCGGCACGAGGAAGCGCTGGAGGTCGGGGAGCGCGGCGTCCGGATCCAGCGGGAGCGGGGCTTCCTGCAGCACCTCTCGCTCACCTTGTGCAACACGGCGTCGTCGTTGATGAGGCTGGGCCGCTACGAGGAGTCGATCGAGCGCTACGGGGAGGCGATCGAGGCGTGCGCGGCGGTCGACGACGAGCACACCGAGGCCGCCGCGCTCATGGAGGTCGCCCGGCCGTTGAGCGCGCTGGGCCGGGAGGACGAAGCGCTCGACAGCGCCATGCGCGCGTTGGCCGCCATGGAACGGCTGGCCGACGCCACCGCCGCGGCCGAGGCGGCGAACGTGGTGGCGGAGATCCACCGCAAGGAGGGCCGGCTGGACGAGGCGCTGGACTACTTCCGCCGCACGCTCGGCACCCTGGACCAGGCGACGATCCCGTGGGAGCACGCCGACGCCCTGGCCGGCATGGCGGACGTGTTCGACCGGCGCGGCGACCGGGCGGCGGCCGTCGAGCACCGGTGGCGGGCGATCGACCTGTACGAACGGCTCGGCAGCCCCCGTGCGGCGGAGCTGAGGGCCCGGACGGGGCACGGCGGCTGACCTCCGGCCGGCCATCGGGTCTCGGCTCGGCGACCCGGCGGCGGACCGTCGGTCCGGTGAGGTATGCATATGCAGGCCCGCCCCGGCCGACGAGGGGGATGACGGATGAGCTTGCACGTGGCGGTGGACTTCGGCACGTCCAGCACCTGCGTCGCGATGTCCCTGCACGGCCGGGAACCGCAGGTCGTCGTGGTCGACGGCCAGCCGATCGTGCCCTCCGCGGTGTTCGCCGCGGCCGACGGCACGCTGTTCGTCGGCCAGGAGGCCGAACGCCAGGCCGCGGTGGACCCGTCCCGCTACGAGCCGCACCCCAAGCGCCGCGTCGACGAGGGCGAGCTGCTGCTCGGCGACAGCGTGCTGCCGGTGGTCGACGTCGTGCGGGCCGTGCTGACCAGGGCGGTGGACGAGGCGCGGCGCGTGGCCGGCGGCGCCCGGGTCGACCTGCTCGTGCTCACCCACCCGGCCGACTGGGGCGCGATCCGCACCAGGGTGCTCCTGCAGGCGGCACGGGGGCTCGGCCAGGAGCTGCGGCTGGTGCCCGAGCCGGTCGCGGCGGCGGTGTTCCACTCGGCGACCCACGCCATCGCGGACGGCGCGGCGCTGGCCGTGCTCGACCTCGGTGGCGGCACGGTCGACGCCAGCGTGGTGGCCCGCCAGGGCGGCGCGTTCCGCGTGCTGGCGACGAAGGGCGACCCCGGCTTCGGCGGCGCGGACGTCGACCAGGCGCTGCTGGAGCACGTCGGCTCGCTGGTCTCGCCCGGCGACCCGGACGCGTGGCGGCAGCTCGTGGAGGGCCGCGAGCTGTCCGACCGCCGCAAGCGCCGGGTGCTGCGCCAGGACGTGCGCGGCGCGAAGGAGACCCTGTCCCGGCACGCCTACACCGACGTGCCGATGCCGCCGCCGTTCCCCGACGCCCACGTCACCCGCACCGACCTGGAACGCCTGATCAGCGCGCCGCTGACCAGGGCGGCCGCGCTGGTCGTGACCGCCGTGCGCGACGCCGGGCTCGACCCGCGCGGCCTCGCCGGCGTGTTCCTGGTCGGCGGGTCCAGCCGCATCCCGCTGGTGGCCCGCCTGGTGCTGGAGCAGTCCGGCGTGGTGCCGACGAGCATCGACCAGCCGGAGACCGTGGTGGCCCGCGGCGCGCTGAGAGCGGTGAGCGTGGACCCGCTGCGCACCGGCGCGCTGCCCGCCGGCGCGGGCGACGTCACGCACAAGATCACCGACGACCGGACCCGCAAGATCACCCGGCGGATCACGCCGTCGCCGCCCGCCGGCTTCCCCCAGCCGCCGTACTTCCCGCCGTCGGCCCCCACGCCCGTGCCCGCGCCGGCCCCGCCGCGCCGCAGCCGCGTGCCGCTGCTCGTGGTCGCCGCCGTCGTCGTGGTCGCCGCCGTCGCCGCGTCCACGGCGTACGTGCTGAGCCGGGGCGACGCCACGACCGGCGACCCGACCACGCCCACCTCGTCCTCCACCACCACGTCCGGCGCCACCGAGGGCAAGATCATCGCGCAGTACGACTACAGCTTCACCGTGCCGGGCGGGTGGCAGCAGACCGGCGGCCAGGTCGAGACCCGCAAGGTGCTGCTCAAGCCCGAGGCGCCCGAGTCGAACCGGGACGTCATCGCGGTGGAGGAGCGGCGGCTCAACTACAACGCCACCCAGGACCCGGCGCGGGCCGAGACCGAGTTGCGCGAGCAGTACGACCAGCGGGCGAACGTGTCCGATTTCGACGCTTCCGCCGACTTCGCCACCAAGGATGTCGTTTACTACCGGGAAGTGGTGGAGTCGGCCGTCATCGACTGGTACGTGCTGTTCCAGGACGACGTGCAGGTCAGCGTGGGGTGCCAGTACCCGCAGGACGGGCACGACCGGGTCCGCCCCGCGTGCGAGCAGGTCGTCCGCACGCTGACCGTGACCAGCTGACTTTGTGGGGAATGTGATGACCGGCATCCCGGAGGCCTTCGCCCGGTTCCGCTCGGACCTCGACGCCGCCGTGACCAGGGGCCGGCGCGCGGCGGACGCCGCGGGCGCGAAGAACGCGGCCCAGCGCGACCGGAACCAGCGGCTCGCCGAGCAGGCCAAGGCCCGGCAGGTCCAGCCCGACCGGCACGCGCCCACGTCGCCGGACGTGCAGCGGGTCGCCACCGGCTTCCGCCACCACCGCGGCCTGCCGGTGCCGGAGCTGCCACCCGCCCAGGAACTGCTCACGCCGGAGAAATCGCGAGAGCAAACGGACGCGAATGCAAATGCAGTTCCCCCGCGCCCGGCGCTCGGTTCCCGCGCGGTGGCGGGCCCGAGCGGCCAACTTCCCCCCGAAAGGGGCGATGACGAGGACTTTTCGCAAGCGCGAATCCTCTACTGACCCCGTTGCCGGGCCCGTCGCGTTTACAACCGCAACTACTTCCGGAGAAGTCGCGACAACGTGGAACCGGGCATGGCAAGGTCTGCGTCGTAAGAGGCGTACGAACCAAGAACGCCTGATCACTTCGACCAAGGGGGTCGCACCCAATGGCTGGTTACTCCACCGGACATGAAGAGCTCGTCGGCGCGGCGAAGGACATCGTCAGCACCAACGGCAACGTCCAGGGCGTGTTGGGTCAGCTCGGCAACACGATCGACGGCCTGTCCAGCGCGTGGCAGGGTGGCGCGGCCATCGCCTTCAACAAGCTGATGGAGCGCTTCCGCGAGGACGCCGACAAGCTGCAGAAGGCCCTGATGGACATCGCCGAGCAGATGGACGGCAGCGCGGCGACCTACATCCAGCAGGAAGAGGAGCAGGCGCAGGAGATGTCGGCCATCACCAACCGGCTCGGCGGCTGATCCATCCGAATTCAGGTCGCGTTTCCGTTCCTTTCGCTTTCCTTCTTCTTTCTGACTTCACTTCCAAGGGGAGATCATGGTCGACGCCAACAACATCAAGGTTGACTTCGGGCAGCTGAGCAGCGCGGCAGGCGACATCAGCAGCCAGGCCGGCAAGATCCAGTCCGAGCTGGACAACCTGAAGGCCCGCCTCTCGCCCGTCATCGCGCAGTGGGACGGTGGCGCGTCGGCGAGCTACCAGGAGGCGCAGCGCGCGTGGGACGAGTCCGCCGCGGGTCTCCAGCAGGTGCTGGCCCAGATCGGCACGGCCGTCCAGTCCGCGACCGACGCGTACCAGGCCGCTGAGGCCAAGAACCAGGGCCGCTGGGCCTGATCCGGCCGCACGACCCCCCGCGGGCCCCGGGATCCTCGAGGATCCGGGGCCCGCGTACGTGTTTCGGCCGGTTCGCCAGGGTGCGGTCCGGGTCGGTCGAGGCCGGTCCGGAGGGGTTTCGGAGGGGTCGTTTTGACCCGCGCCGACCCCAACCGGTATCTTCCTACGTTGTTGTGCGGTAACTGGTGCGCACTATGCGTACCTCGTGTTCTGGTCCTCTGCCCACCTGGGGTCTCTGGCCTGAGCAGCCGCCGCAATGACCCCAGACGCAAGTGACGACGAGGTAGACCCGTGCGCACGTACAGCCCGAAGCCCGGCGAGGTGACCCGAACCTGGCACGTGATCGACGCCCAGGACGTGGTGCTCGGTCGGCTCGCCACCCAGGCCGCGACGCTGCTGCGCGGCAAGCACAAGCCGACTTACGCCCCACACGTTGACACCGGTGACTTCGTCATCGTCATCAACGCGGACAAGGTGGCGTTGACCGGCAAGAAGCGTGATCAGGAGTTCGTGTACCGGCACTCCGGTTTTCCGGGCGGCCTGAGCCAGCGCTCGTTCGGCGAGGTGCTGGACACCCGCGCCGACCGGCTGGTCGAGAAGGCGATCAAGGGCATGCTGCCCAAGAACCGCCTCGGCCGCGCGATCGCGGGCAAGCTCAAGGTCTACACGGGCCCGAACCACCCGCACGCTGCGCAGCAGCCGCAGCCGTTCGAGATCAAGAAGGTCGCCCAGTGACCGAGCACCAGACCGAGGACATCGACGTGACGACCCCTGAGGCCGAGCTCGACGCCGTCGAGGCGGAGGCCACCGAGGCAGAGGCCCCGGAGGCGGAAGCCGCCGAGGCGGAGACCACCGAGGCAGAGGCCCCGGAGGCGGAAGCCGCCGAAGCCGAGACCCCGGAGACCGAGGACGCCGAGGTCGAGGGCACGCCCGTCGTGCGGCACACCCTCAACGCGGGCGCGCACCACCTCGCGCAGACGGTCGGCCGGCGCAAGCAGGCCATCGTCCGCGTGCGGCTCCTGCCCGGCACCGGCAAGTTCACCCTGAACGGGAAGTCGATGGACGACTACTTCCCGAACAAGGTGCACCAGCAGCTCATCCGTGAGCCCCTGGTCACGACCGAGAAGCCGGAGACGTTCGACGTCATCGCGACCCTGCGTGGCGGCGGCACCACCGGCCAGGCCGGTGCGCTGCGCCTCGCGATCGCGCGTGCGCTGGTCGCCGTCGACTCCGAGGACCGCCCGGTGCTGAAGAAGGCCGGCTTCCTCACCCGTGACCCCCGGGTCAAGGAGCGGAAGAAGTACGGCCTCAAGAAGGCCCGCAAGGCGCCTCAGTACAGCAAGCGCTGACCTTTCCCGGGTCGAGCGAGCACCATCCTGCGGGAGCAGTCAGTTCTTCGTCGAACTGCTGCTCCCGCAGTGTTTTTCTCCCCATCGTCCTGTGTGCATGGAGGTCACGGCGATCATGGCTCGGCTGTTCGGCACTGACGGCGTACGCGGTCTCGCCAACGCGGACCTGACCCCTGAACTCGCGCTGTCCATCGCCGCCTCGGCGGCACGGGTGCTGGCCGAGCACGACCGCTCGCACCGGCCGGTCGCGGTCGTCGGCCGCGACCCGCGGGCCAGCGGCGAGATGTTGGAGGCGGCCGTGGTGGCCGGCCTCACATCGGCGGGCGCGGACGTGCTGCGCGCGGGCGTCCTGCCGACACCGGCGGTCGCCTACCTGGTGTCGGCGCTCGGCGCCGATGTCGGCGTGATGATCTCCGCCTCGCACAACCCGATGCCCGACAACGGCATCAAGCTGTTCGCCGCGGGCGGGCACAAGCTGCCCGACGCGGTCGAGGACGAGATCGAGCAGAAGCTGGGTGAGCGAGACCACCGGCCGACCGGCGCGGGAATCGGCCGCGTCCGCGACATCGAGGACGCCGAGGGCCAGTACGTGCAGCACCTGCTGAAGGTGACGCCGCACCGCCTGGATGGGCTGAAGGTCGTCGTGGACTGCGCGAACGGCGCCGCGTCCGTGGCCGCCCCGGACGCCTACCGCCGCGCGGGCGCCGAGGTCGTGGAGATCCACACCGCGCCCGACGGGCTGAACATCAACGACGACTGCGGCTCCAACCACGTCGCGAAGCTGCGTGCCGCCGTGGTCGAGCACGGCGCCGACCTGGGCATCGCCCACGACGGTGACGCGGACCGCTGCGTCGCGGTCGACGCCGACGGCAACGACCTCGACGGCGACCAGGTCATGGCGGTGCTGGCGCTCGGCATGAAGGAAGCCGGCGAGCTGACCGACGACACGCTGGTCGCGACCGTGATGAGCAACCTCGGCCTGCACCTGGCGATGCGCGAGCACGGCATCACCCTCAAGACCACCGCCGTCGGCGACCGCTACGTGCTGGAGGAGCTGCGCGCGGGCGGGTTCGCGCTCGGCGGCGAGCAGTCCGGGCACGTGATCCTCCCGGCGCACGCCACCACCGGCGACGGCCTGCTGACCGCGTTGCGGCTGATGTCGCGGATGGCGGAGACCGGCAAGCCGCTGGCCGAGCTCGCGGGCGTGATGCACCGGCTGCCGCAGGTGCTGATCAACGTGGTCGTGGGCGACAAGGCGGCGGTGGCGAAGGACGCGGCCGTCAGCGAGGCGGTCGCCGCCGTGACGGCCGAGCTCGGCGACACGGGCCGGGTGCTGCTGCGCCCGTCCGGCACCGAGCAGCTGGTGCGGGTCATGGTCGAGGCGGCCACGCCCGAGCTCGCGGAGTCCGCCGCGCAGCGGCTCGCCGGTGTGGTTTCCTCGGTGCACTGACCGAAGACGCGGGGGTGTGCCGGTGATGAACATCGGACCGATCGAGCTGATCATCATCTTCCTGGTGCTCGTCGTCGGGGTGGTGGTCCTGATCGTGGTCACCACGAAGAAGCGCAGCCGGCAACCCGGCCACCCGCACCAACCCGGCGGCTACCCGCCACCCGGCTACGGCCCGCCCCAGGGGCAGCCGGGCTACGGCCCACCCCAGGGCTACGGCCAGGGACAACCGGGCTACGGCCCGCCACCGGGACAGCCCGGCTACGGCCAGCCGGGGCCGGGCCAGCCTGGTTACGGCCAGCCGGGGCCCGGTCAGCCGGGTTATGGCCAGCCCGGACCGGGTCAGCCGCCGGGGCAACCGGGCTACGGCCAACCCGGGCCGGGTCAGCCGCCGTACGGGCAGCCGGGACAGCCGGGCCACGGCCAACCCGGCCCGGGCCAGCCGCCGCACGGCCAGCCGCCGCAGGGCCCCTACCCGCCCGGCCCGCCGTCGGACGGCACGCCGCCACCGCAGGGCTGAGGCAGGTTCGCGAAGGCAATGGACTTCGCCGATCCGGGCGAGTCCGCCCACCCGGGCTGCGATCCTTGGTCGGAACCCGGAACGGCACCGTCGCGTCTGAACGGGGACGAAGGGGAGGCACCAGCGCATGTCGGGTTACCAGGCGAACGCGGGCGAGTTGATGGCTTCCGCGACGACCATCCAAGGCGTCGCGGGTGACATCGAGGAGTACAAGACCAAGGTCACGTCCAGCGCGGTCACGGCCAAGGACTTCGGCCGCGAGCACACCGCGGGCGGCTCCCGCTACCTCGCCGGCCTGCCGAAGATCGCCGAGGCGATCACGGCGCACGCGACCGCCATGCGCGGCGTCGCCGACAAGCTCCGCGAATCGGCCAACGGCTACGACTGGTCCGACCAGGGCAACGCCGACACGTTCAACAACACCGGGAACAAGTGATGGCGACTCCGTCCTGGGAAGAAGTCAAGAAGATCGTCGACGACCCCTCGGTCCCGCACGATCAGAAGAAGGCGCTGCTCGAGGCGTACTACGTCGCCGACGCCGAGGGGAACATCCTCGGCGGCACGCACAACGACGAGCTCGAAGAGTACCTCGACGACTACGACGTGTCGTGGGGCGACGGCTTCGGCCAGTCGTTCTCCAACTCGATGCCGTGGTCGGACAGCTCGGAAGACCGGCTGAACAACGCGTACGACCAGGCCAAGAAGTCCTACGACGAAGGTGCTCAGAAGACCCAGGAGCACAACGAGAAGAAGCAGGCGGGGCAGGACGCGCTGGCCGCGTCCGAGCAGCGCGCGTCCGACGGCGGCGCGGGCGTGGCGAACTCCAACGAGCTGCTCGACGCGGGCGCGCCGGGGCTGAAGTACTTCGAGAACTTCCTGCCGGCCTATGAGAAGGCCAAGAGCATCATCGGCGTCGGCACCAAGGTCGACACCTCGGTCGACAACCTGCGCAAGCGCTACGACGAGCAGCGCGACATCGACTTCCACAAGATCGACATCGACATCGTCGAGCTGCGCCAGGTCGCCACCGACACCCGCAACCGGCAGGCGGACGCCGAGCGGTCGATGGGCAAGGTCTGGGCGAACTGGACCGGCACCGCGGCGGACAACTCCCGCCAGTTCGTCTCGGACATGTCGAAGAAGGCGTCCACGCACGCCGACGCCATCGACCACATCGCGGAGGTCACGCGGGCCGCGTGCCACACGGTGTCCGGTCTGGTGAACGCCAAGGCGCGGACGATCCTGGAAGGCGTCCAGAGCCCTTACGACATCGCGGGCGTGAGCCCGGCGCAGGTCGAGCAGGTCGTGCAGGGCGCGACCAGCGACGACGAGGCACTGCTGCGCCGCGTGGCCGGCTTCGTGAACTTCGAGATCAACGACGAGGCGTGCGACGAGGACGTGTGGAAGGAAGAGGTCCGGAAGAAGTCGCGCGAGTGGCTCCAGGGCACCTTCCACAACGACGTCAACGGCAAGTGGGAACTGTTCGACAACATCTGCAAGACCACCAAGGAATCGGTCGACAAGGCCTGGGAAGAACTGGGCAAGCAGATCGACGCGTTCAACACCAAGCCGTTCGAGCCGGCCAAGGAGGAGCAGCCCGCCGACAAGCCGGGTGACAAGCCGGGCACGGGCGGGTCCGACCAGCCCGGCGGCGGTGGCGGCACCCCCGGCGGTGGCGGCGGCACGCCCGGTGGCGGCGGTGGCACCCCTGGCGGTGGCGGCACGCCGGAGATCCCGAAGGTGGAGAACCCGCTCGACAAGGACGGCGACGGCAAGCCCGACGTGCCCGGCGACCTGGACGGCGACGGCAAGCCGGACACCGATCTCGACGGCGACGGCAAGCCGGACACGGACCTCGACGGCGACGGCAAGCCCGACGGCCTCAAGTCGGACGAGGAAGCGCCGGAGACCGTCACCATCAAGAGCGGCGACAGCGAGATCAAGATCACCGAGCCGGACGCGCAGGGCCAGGTGCTGATCACCGTCGACACGCCGACCAGCGAGCCGAAGAGCTACCAGGTCGACTTCAGCGCGAACCCGGACGCGGCGAAGGCCCTGATGGGCCAGAACGGCGGCGCGGCCCTGGCGAGCGCGCTGAGCGGCGCCACGCCGGTGGCGGCGGGCGGCGCGACCCCCGGCGCCCCGGTCGGCGCGGGCGGCACCGGCGCGCCCGGCGACGTCACGCCGGTGCAGGCGGGCGCGGACGGCAAGGCGCTGATCGAGCTGGACGGCCTCGCGATCACGGCCGAGGTCGACCCGCTGACCGGTGAGATCAACCTCTCGGTCGACAACGGCGACGGCTCGCCCGAGCAGTACGGCGTCGAGTTCGGCGAGGACGAGCCCGCGGGCTCCCGGCCGGAAGACCTGCCGGGTGACCTGGGTCGGGCGGAACCCGCGATCGCGGAGTCGATGGTCGGCACCGCCCAGGTCGGCGCGGACGGCGCGTCGTTCGGCGGCGCGGCGGTCGGTGGCGGGTCGTTCGGTGGCGGGTCGTTCGGCGGTCCGGCCGACTTCGGCCCGATGCCTGCCGAGGGCGGGTCGCCCGCGGGTGTCGGCGTCGGTGGTGGCGCGCCTGGTTTCGGCGGTCCGGCGGACTTCGGTCCGATGCCTGCCGAGGGCGGGTCGCCCGCGGGCGTCGGTGGTGGTCCCGGTTTCGGCGGTGGCGGCCCCGGCTTCACCGAGCCCGTCGCGGCCCAGCCCGGCTTCACCGAACCCCCGGCCGCCCAGCCCGGCTTCACCGGGCCGCCGTCGGCGCCGGGCTTCACCGCTCCCTCGGCCGTGCCGGGCGGCTTCACCGAGCCCGTCTTCACCCAGCCTGCGCCCGGCCCGTCGTTCGATCAGGGCTTCGGCCAGGGCGGCGGCCAGAACCCCGGCCAGAACTTCGGCGCGGGCTTCCCGTCGCCGGCCGCGGACTCCGCCGGCACCACCTCGACCTCCGGCGCGTCGGTCCTCGGTGGCGGATCGGGCTTCAACGGCGCGGACTCCGTGCTCGGCGGTCCGAGCGGCAGCCACGACAACCCGTGGAGCAGCCCGCCGCCCTCCTCGGACCAGGGCGGTCTCGCCGACACCAACGCCTCCCACGCGGCCCAGCCCGGTTCGGCGACCCTGCCGACCATGCAGGAGGGCGCCACGGGCCAGCCCGCCGGCTCCCCCGCGGGCGGGGGCATGATGGGCGGCGGGATGATGGGCGGAGGCATGGCGGGCGGTGGCCAGCAGCAGGGTGGCGGTGACACCGAGCGCAGCAGCAGTTCCGGCCAGTGGCGCACCACCGGGTCGTTGTTCGACGACGACGACGTGAGCATGCAGCGCCTGGGCGGCCTGCTGGGCGAAGACCGCCGGTGATCGGCTCGGACGGGGGGAGGGTTGGTGTCTGACTTCGACTCGCTGGAGACCGTCAAGCGACGGCTCGAAGGCATCAAGTCCGAGCACTCGGCACGGATGGAGTTGGCCGCGCGCAAGTTCGAGGAATCGGACAAGGCGACCAAGGAGAGCCACCAGAAGTTCGTCGAGAAGGAGAAGAAGCTGGTCGCCCGCCTGCGCGAGATGGCGGAGGCCAAGCGCGAGGCGGCGGCGAACCGGAACAAGCCGAAGGAGTACGCCTTCGGCCCGGCCGACGACGACGCGGCGCCGGACGAGATCGCCGACGAGCTGGCCGCGCTGGAACGGGCGCGTGCCGCGAACGCGGCGGCCCAGGCGCCCGGCGACTCGTTCCTGCGCGGCCCGGAGCCCGCGAACCGCAACCCGTGGGGGCGCACCCCGAGCGGCCCGCCGGTTCCCCCGCCGCCGCCGGTGCAGCCGGCCCGGCCGCCCGCGCCGCCGCGCCGTCCCGCGCGGCAGGTGGACGATGACGACGACTTCGGTGGTCAGAGCTGGTTGACGTGACCGATGAGCCCCGCTCCGGCGGAGCTCATCGCGTTGGCAGCCGGTCCAGCGGTCCGCGCTGGAAGGTCAGCACGGCGCCCTTCACGTCGCCGTCCAGCAACGCGTCCCACTTCTTCTCGCCCTTGAGCGTCCGCAGCAGGAACGCCGTCATCAGCGCCCTGGCCAGCTTCTGCGCCGCCCGCTCGCCCTTGCCGTCGAGCAGCAGCTCGCTCCAGTGCCGCCCCTCGGCGAACCCCAGGTGGCTGGCCTTCGGCAACGACCGCAGCTGCACCGGCCCCTGCCACGCCTCCGCGATCGCCTCCGCGTGCCCGACCGGCGGGGCGATGCGGTCCTCCCCGCCGGCCAGGTGCAACCCGGGCACGGCGACCCGCCGGGCCGCGTCCAGCGCCGACGGCCGGGTCTCGGACGCGGCCAACGTCACGACCGCCCGCACGCGCGGGTCGTCCGCCGCCGCGAGCACCGCCGCGCCGCCACCCATGGAGTGACCGGCGACCGCCAGCCGTGACGCGTCCACGCTGATCCCGCCGTCGCCCAGCCGCACGCCGGTGCACACGTCGAGCGCCGTGCGCAGGTTCCCGGCCATCAGCCGCGACGACATCAGCGGCCCGCGCTGCGTGCCCGGCGCGGCGGCCACGAAACCCCAGGACGCCAGGTGCCGCAGCAGCGCCCGGTAGCGGTTGACCGGCTGCAACCAGCCGTGCCCGAAGGCCACCGCGGGCAGTCCCAGCCCGACCGAGGGCGTGTAGACCACGCCCGGAAGCCCGACCAGCGCGAGGTCGCCGCGCAGCACGGGGTGCTCACCGGGCCTGCTGAGCTGGTCGAGCACCTGCTTCGCCGAGTAGCCGCTCACCCCGCGAACGGTAGTCGATCGAGGTGACGGCGCGCACGTTCCGATTGGTCTACACCAATCGACGGTGTGACCTGCGCAAACGCGGTGAAGTGGCCCTTTCGGACGACGGCCCTGGTCTAGTTACGCTGTGCCTCGTGTGCGGAATCGTGGGATATGTGGGACACAGGTCGGCGCTGGACGTCGTGCTCGACGGGCTGCGGCGGCTGGAGTACCGGGGCTACGACTCGGCGGGCGTCGCCGTCCTCGACGGTGACGGCGGGCTGGCCGTCGAGCGCAAGGCCGGCCGCCTGACGAACCTGGAGGCACGGCTGGACGAGGTCGGCCGCGACGCCTTCACCGGCACCGCGGGCATGGGCCACACCCGCTGGGCCACCCACGGCGCGCCGATCGACCGCAACTCCCACCCGCACTGCGACGTCACGGGCCGCGTCGCCGTCGTCCACAACGGCATCATCGAGAACTTCGCCGCCCTGCGCGCCGAGCTCGAGGCCGTCGGCGTCGAGATGGCCAGCGACACCGACACCGAGACCACCGCGCACCTCATCGCCCGCGCGTACGACGAGGGCGACACCAAGGGCGACCTGGTGGCGAGCGTCCGCACGGTGGTCCGCCGCCTCGAAGGCGCGTTCACGCTCGTCGTCACGCACGCCGACCACCCGGACGTGGTCGTCGCGGCCCGCCGGTCGTCGCCGCTGGTGGTGGGCGTCGGCGAGGGGGAGACGTTCGTCGCGAGCGACGTGTCCGCGTTCATCGAGCACACCCGCGAGGCCGTGGAGCTGGGCCAGGACCAGCTCGTCGTGATCGACCGCGACGGCTACCGCGTCACCGACTTCGACGGCGCCGACGCGCAGGCCAAGCCGTTCACGGTCAACTGGGACCTCTCGGCCGCCGAGAAGGGCGGCCACGAGTACTTCATGCTCAAGGAGATCGAGGAGCAGCCGGAAGCGCTGGCCAACACGCTGCGCGGCCACTTCCGCGACGGCCGGGTCGTGCTCGACGAGCAGCGCCTCTCCGACCAGGACCTGCGGGACGTGGACAAGGTCTTCGTCGTCGCCTGCGGCTCGGCCTACCACTCCGGCCTGGTCGCCAAGTACGCCATCGAGCACTGGACGCGGCTGCCCGTCGAGGTCGAGCTGGCCAGCGAGTTCCGCTACCGCGACCCCGTGCTGGACCGCGACACGCTCGTCGTCGCCGTCTCCCAGTCAGGTGAAACCGCCGACACGTTGGAGGCCGTCCGTCACGCGCGGTCGCAGAAGGCTCGCGTGCTGGCGGTCTGCAACACCAACGGCGCGCAGATCCCGCGCGAGTCCGACGCCGTGCTCTACACGCACGCGGGCCCGGAGATCGGTGTCGCGTCGACCAAGGCGTTCCTCGCCCAGATCGCGGCGAACTACCTGGTCGGTCTGGCCCTGGCGCAGGCGCGCGGCACGAAGTACCCCGACGAGGTGGCCCAGGAGTTCCACCAGCTGGAGGCCATGGCGGACGCGGTGCAGAAGGTGCTGGGCACCATCGACCAGGTCCGCGCGCTCGGCCGCGAGCTGGCCGACTCGAAGGCCGTGCTGTTCCTCGGCAGGCACGTCGGCTACCCGGTGGCGCTCGAAGGCGCGCTGAAGCTCAAGGAACTGGCCTACATGCACGCCGAGGGCTTCGCGGCGGGCGAGCTGAAGCACGGCCCGATCGCGCTGATCGAGGAGGGCCTGCCGGTGGTCGTGGTCATGCCCTCGCCCAAGGGCCGGGCGGTGCTGCACTCGAAGCTGGTGTCGAACATCTCGGAGATCCAGGCACGGGGTGCGCGCACGATCGTGATCGCCGAAGAGGGCGACGAGACGGTGCGGCCGTTCGCGGATCACCTGATCGAGATCCCGGCGGTGCCGACGCTGCTGCAGCCGTTGATCTCCACGGTGCCGTTGCAGGTGCTGGCCGCGGAGATCGCCCGCAGCCGCGGCTACGACGTGGACAAGCCGCGCAACCTCGCCAAGTCCGTCACGGTCGAGTAGGGCAGGCTTGGCCCCATGCGGGGTCTGTGGACGACGGATCGGGTCAGGGCGGCGGAAGAACGGGTCATGGCGGTCGTGCCGCCGGGCTCGCTGATGCGCCGGGCGGCGTTCGGCGTCGCGGTCGTCGCGGCGGAGCTGCTGGCGGGCAAGCGGCGGGTCGGGCTGCTCGTCGGCGCGGGCAACAACGGTGGCGACGCGCTGTGGGCGGGCTACTACCTCCGCAAGCGCGGCGTGGCCGTGTCCGCCGTCCTGCTGACACCTGATCGTGTGCACGCCGAGGGCTTGGCCGCGTTCCGCCGCGTCGGCGGCCGGGTGGTCCCGGAACTGCGCGACGTCGACCTGGTGATCGACGGCATCGTGGGCCTCTCGGCCCGCGGCCCGCTGCGCCCGGACGCGGCCGAGCACGTCGCGCACCTGGACGCCCCCGTGCTGTCGGTCGACCTGCCCAGCGGCGTGGACCCCGACACGGGCGCGATCTCCGGGCCCGCCGTGCGCGCGCACACGACCGTGACGTTCGGCTGCCTCAAGCCGGTGCACGCGCTGGCCGACTGCGGTGACGTGCGGCTGGTCGACATCGGGCTGGGCGGCGAGCTGCACGGGCCGGACCTGGTCGAGCTGGACGTCGCCGACGTCGGCGGGGCGTGGCCGGTGCCGGGGCCGGAGGACGACAAGTACACGCAGGGCGTGACGGGGGTCGCGGCCGGTTCGGCGACGTACCCCGGGGCGGCGGTGCTGGCCACCGGTGCGGCGCTGCTGTCGACGTCCGGCCTGGTCAGGTATGCCGGTGCGGCGGTCGAGGGCGTTCGGGCGCGGTGGCCGGAGGCCGTGTGCACGGGGTCGATCACGGACGCGGGCCGGGTGCAGGCGTGGGTCGTCGGGCCGGGTCTGGGCACCGGGTTGGGCGCTGAGGCGGTCCTGCGGACGGTCCTGGAGGCCGGCGTGCCCGTGTGCGCGGACGCCGACGCGATCACCATGCTGGCCAACAACCCGGACCTGTGGGACGCCCGCGACCCCGACACCCCGCTGGTCCTGACGCCGCACGACCGCGAGTACGAGCGGCTGGCCGGGCCCGTCGGCGACGACCGCGTGACGGCCGCGCGGAAGGCGGCGGAGCGGTACAACGCGGTCGTGCTGCTGAAGGGTCACGCCACCGTGATCGCCGGCCCCGACGGCCGCGTCCTGGTCAACCGCGCCCGTTCGTCGTGGGCCGCGACGGCGGGTTCCGGCGACGTCCTGTCGGGCCTGCTGGGCTCCCTCCTGGCCGCCGGCCTCGACCCGGTGCTGGCGGCGGGCTGCGCCGCCAAGGTCCACGTCCTGGCCGCCGACCTGGCCGCCGCCGGTGCCCCGATCCCCGCCACCTCACTGCTGCACGCCATCCCCGACGCCATCCGCACCATCCGCCCCACCTGACCACCGCGCGTGTCGAACGTGCAGGACCCGTGAAATCGACGCTCGCGACGCCGGCGTCCCGTCCCGAGCGTGGAATTCGGGGGACCCGGGTGTTCGACACGCGGGGCCCGGAGGTTCGACTCGCGCGTTCGCGGCGGTCGGGGCTGTGTCACCATGAACGGCGTTATGGCTGCTCCTCGCGCTGAGGTCGTGATCGACCTCGACAACCTCCGGCACAACGTCGCCCACCTCGACGCCCTCGCGCCCCACGCCGACACGATGGCCGTCGTCAAGGCCGACGGGTACGGGCACGGCGCCGCGGAGGTGGCCAGAGCGGCGGTCGAGGCGGGCGCGACGTGGCTCGGCTCCTGCTCCCTGGCCGAAGCCCTGGCGCTGCGCGCGGCCGGGCTCACCGTGCCGATCCTGGCCTGGCTCGACCCCCACGGCACCGACTACTCGCCCGGCATCGAGCAGGACGTCGACCTGTCCGCCTCCTCCCTCACCCAGCTGGAGGAGATCTCGGCGGCGGCCGACAAGGCGGGCAAGACCGCCCGCGTCCACCTCAAGATCGACACCGGCCTGTCCCGCAACGGCTGCCCGGCCACCCACTGGTCCGAGCTGGTCGAACGCGCCGCCAAGACCCACAACGTCGAAGTTCACTCGATCTGGTCACACCTGGCCGTCGCCGACGAGATCGGCCACCGCGGCACCGACGCCCAGGCCGAGCGCTTCGACGACGCCTACCGCGAAGCGCTCGCCGCCGGCCTCGACCCGCGCCGCCACATCGCCAACTCCGCGGCCCTCATCACCCGCCCCGACCTCCACCTGGACCTGGTCCGCCCGGGCATCGCGATCTACGGCCTCAACCCGGTGCCCGTGCCCGCCGACCTGCGCCCCGTGATGACGTTCCGGTCCGCGGTCGCGCTGGCCAAGCGCATCCCCGCCGGTGAATCGGTGTCCTACGGTCTGAGCTGGACCGCGGTGAAGGAAACGAACCTGGCCCTGGTGCCGGTCGGTTACGGCGACGGCGTGCCGCGCAGCCTGTCGAACCGGATGGACGTCTGGCTGGCCGGACGCCGTCGCCCGATCGTCGGCCGCGTCTGCATGGACCAGGTCGTGGTCGACTGCGGCGACGACGCGGTGGCGGAGGGGGACGAGGTCGTGCTGTTCGGATCCGGCGCCAAGGGCGAGCCGACCGCCCGCGAGTGGGCCGACACCACCGGCACCATCGACTACGAGATCGTCACCGGCATGTACCGGCCGCGCGTCACCCGGACGTATGTCGGGACACGCCCGTGAACACGGTGTGGAAGGCCGTCGGCTGGGCCGGCGGCATCCTCGGCGCCGCCGCGACCGGTGTCGCGGTGGGCGTGGCCGCGAACCAGAAGAAGGTCTCGAACGACCGCCAGGCCGACGACCCGCTCGCCGACGAACCGCTCGGCCGCCTCACCCCGACCCGCGAGTCCACCGTCGCGGCCGACGACGGCGTGCCGCTGTCGGTCGAGGAGGTCGACCCGGAGGACGGCGGGAAGCCCGACGTCACCGTCGTCCTCGTGCACGGCTTCGCCCTCGACCGCCGCTGCTGGCACTTCCAGCGCCGTGACCTGGCCACGCTCGCCGAGCCACGCGTGCGCCAGATCCTGTACGACCAGCGCAGCCACGGCCGTTCCGGTCGGTCCACGGTCGAGGGCAGCACGATCGACCAGTGCGCCAAGGACCTCGACGCGGTGATCCGCTCGATGGCCCCCGACGGCCCGCTGGTGCTGGTCGGCCACTCCATGGGCGGCATGACGATCATGGCGTTGGCCGAGCAGCGGCCCGAGCTGTTCGCCGACCGGGTGCGCGGCGTGGCGCTCGTCGGCACGGCGGCGGGCGCGGTCGGCGGCGCGGGACTGCCGAAGTCCGTGCTGTCCCGCTACAACCCCGTGACGCTGGGCGTCGGCAGGCTCGCGGGCCTGCAGCCGGGCCTGGTCGAGTGGGTCAGGCGCAGGGCGTCCACGCTGACGTGGAGCGGGATCCGCGCGCTGGCGTTCGGCAACGGCAAGGTCAGCCCGTCGTTGGTCGACCTGATGGAGCAGATGATCAACGGTGCCACGGTGCAGGTGCTCACCGAGTTCCTGGAAACCCTCGGCACCCACAACCGCTACAAGGCGCTGGCCGGTCTCCGGCACTGCGAGGTGCTCGTCATCAGCGGCGACGCGGACAAGCTGACGCCGTTCTCGCACGCCGAGCGGATGGCCGAGGAGATGCCGCACGGCGAACTGGTCCGCGTGTCCGGGGCGGGCCACATGCTCATGTTGGAACAACCCGACCTGGTCACCGGGCACCTGGTCGGATTGGTTCGGCGCAGTGCCGCCGAACGGTCGGAAAGCAGGCGACGGTGGTGGCGACGAGCGTGAGCGTGACGCTCCCCGAGGTGCAGGACACCGAGGAGTTCGGGCGCAAGCTGGGTGGTCTCGTGCGAGGTGGTGACCTGGTGCTGCTGTCCGGGCCGTTGGGCGCGGGCAAGACCGCCTTGGTGCGCGGCCTCGCCGACGGCCTCGGCGTGACGGGCCGGGTCAGCTCGCCGACCTTCGTGATCGCCCGCGTCCACGACCCCGCTCCCGATGGTCGCGGCGTGCCGTTGGTGCACGTGGACGCTTACCGGCTCGGGGGTCACCTGGACGAGTTGGACGACCTCGACCTGGACACGGACTTGGTGGACGCCGTGGTGGCGGTGGAGTGGGGCGAGGGCGCGGCGGAGCGACTGTCCGAGGACCACTTGTTGATCAGGCTGGAACGCCGGGACGACGACGTGCGCATCGCGCACCTTCACCCACACGGTGCTTGGGCCGACCGCGAACTTCCCGTCTGATCAGCTCTCCTTGGCTCTCCTCAGCTCTCCCAGGATTTTATTGCGTTCGAGGGCCGGCCCAAGAGATCAAGAGCCTTAAAAGCATGTCCTCGCCGGACGGGCAGATCAGCAGGATGACTCTTGGTTGGGTGGTGGTGTTGCGGGTCCGTTGTGGGTCCGGGTTTCGTGTCATCCCACCGACCTCCCTCCGGGCTACCACACGCGTCAAGGGGGCGGTTCCGGCCTAGTGTTTCCTGTTGGGTGGGGATGTGCCCCCTTGACACGTGCGGTAGGGCTCTGCCAGGTCGGCGGGATGACACGAAGCCCTCCTTTGAGAGAGGAACCCGGTCAGTGGACGGGAGCGGCGGGTCCGGCGCTGGTCGTGTGGAGCGGTGTCGCTATGGGCCGGGTGTCGGCTTTCGCTTTCCCAAGCGAGGGGTTCGTGTCATCCCGCCGACCTGGCTTTGCCCTACCGCGCGTGTCAAGGGGGCTGTGCGTCCTTTGCCCGGTGGTGCGCTGATGGCTGCCCCCTTGATACGTGTGGTAGCCCGGAGGGAGGTCGGTGGGATGACACGGAGCCCGGACCCACGACGGACCCGGCGCTTGACCGCCGTACCAGGGGTCATCCTGCTGATCTGCCCGTCCGGCGAGGACGCTTTTAATCTTTAATGCTTTTAAGGCTCGGCGACCCACCAACCCGGTGCTCAACGTTCCGAGATGCCGCGCACCACCCCGAGCTCCACCAAGTCCTGTGGCCGCAACCGCAAGTCGTCGGCAAGCGTTTGCACGTCGTCGCGCTTCAGGATCGCCGCAGCCAGTTCCGGCGCGATGACCGAGAAATAGGCGTCCGGCGTGATCCACGTGTGCTCCGGCGACGACAGCGCCAACGCCCCACCGGAACCGCCTTCCCCGATGACCAAAGTCGTGATCGGCACCCGCGTTTCCGCAACGGCGGCGAACAGTTCCGCGATCGCCGCGCCGACGCCGGCCCGTTCGGCCGCCGCGTCGTTGGCCGCGCCCGGAGTGTCCACCAAAGTCAGCACAGGGAGCGCGAACCGCGAAGCGAGCCGCACGAGCCGAGCCGCGGTGCGGAAACCGGCCGGGGTGTTGGCCGTGCCGGTCTGCGCGGCGAACGCGATCGCCCGCTCGCCCCGCCGCCCGATGCCGCACAGCATCCCGGCGTCCACGCCACCCGCCCGATCGCCGCTGATCGGCATCCGGGAGTCGAAGTAGTCGTCGAGGTAAGCCGCAGCACGGGGACGGTCCGCCGCGCGCGCCCGAAGCACCGCGCTCCACCCGTCCACGGGCAGCTCTTGAGCACCAAGAGCGCGCGGCACCTCGGCAGGCACGGCGTCACCGCGCGTGATCAGGGAGAGGATCTTGGCCACGGTCGCGTCGACGTCCTCGGGCTCCACCACGAGATCGACCGTGCCCGCCGCGAACTGGCCCTCCGCCGTGTAAGCGGGGTCGTCCGACGGGCGCACCCGGCTGCCCGCGAACCCCACCTGCGCGCCGGACACCCCGATCACGACGTCCGCCCCCGCGCCGAGCGACGCCCACAGCCCACCGGTGGTCGGGTCGCGCAGCACGGACACGTGCGGCAGACCGGCCTCCCGGTGCACGGCGCACAGCCGCGCCACGCGCTGGAGCTGCCGCAACGACAGCATCCCCTCCTGCATCCGGCTCCCACCGGTGGCGATCCGGGACACCACGGGCAGCCACGCCTGCCGCGCCTCGGTGAACGCCTCCTCGATCAACGCGCCGGCGGCCGTGCCGATCGAACCACCGAGGAACCGGAAGTCGAAGGTGATCTCCACCGAGCGCGGCCGCCGTCGCCACGACACCGACTCGACGCCACCGGACCGTTCCCGCGCCCGGTCGAGCTGGGCCTCGTAGCCCGGCCAGCCGAGGGGGTTCACCGCAGCTCCCGCTTCAGCACCTTGCCCATGTCGTTGCGCGGCAGCGCGTCCACGTACCGGACCACCCTCGGCCGCTTGTGCGGCGACAGCAGCCGGGCCACGTGATCGCTCAACACCTCCGGAGCGGGCGGCTCGCCGTTCGCCACGACCCACGCCACCACTCGCTCACCCAGGTCGTCGTCCGGCTCGCCCGTCACCGCCACCTCGGCCACCGACGGGTGCTCCAGCAGCGCGTTCTCGATCTCGCCCGCACCGATCTTGTAGCCACCGCTCTTGATCAGGTCCGTGGCGCGCCGGCCGACGATCCGCACGTACCCGTCCGGCTCGACCACGGCCAAATCACCGGTGCGGAACCAACCGTCGCGGAACGCCTCGCGCGTGGCGTCCGGCCGGTTCAGGTACTCCAGGAACAGGTTCGGCCCGCGCACCTCGATCTCGCCCGGCTCATCACTTGCGTGACCACCCGCTTGACCACCCGCTTGATCACCCGACTGACCACCCGACCCGCCGCCGGGCTCACCGCCCACGACCCGCAGCTCGACCCCGTCCAACGGCAACCCCACCGTGCCGGGCCGCCGGTCGCCGTCCGCCCGCACGCTGGTGTTCATCAACGTCTCGGTCATCCCGTACCGCTCGACCACCCGCCGGCCGGTCAGCCGCTCGATGCGCTCGTGCACCGACGCGGGCAGCGCGGCCGAACCGGACACCAGCAACCGGGCCTTCCCGAACGCCTCGGCGTGCTCGGGCTCGGCCGCGATCCGGTGGTACATGGTCGGCACGCCGAACAGCATCGTGCCGCCGTCGCCCAACGCCTCGGCGGCCTTCGCCACGCTGAACGACCCGAGGTGGCGCACCGTCCCGCCGCGCCGCAACGGCCCGATCACCCCGACGCCGAGCCCGTGCACGTGGAACAGCGGCAGGCCGTGCACCACGACGTCGTCCTCGGTCCACGCCCACGCCGCCGCCAGCGCGTCGAGGTTCGTCGCCAACGCACGCCTCGGCAGCACCACGCCTTTGGGTGGACCTGTCGTGCCGCTCGTGTAGACGATCAGCGCGGGCGCCTCGCCGTCCGGCTCCGGCAGGTCGACCACCGGTCCGGACGGCAGCTCGTCGTCGATCACGAGGTCCGGCGCGCTGTCGGCGAGGATGTGCGCGAGCTCCCGTTCCCCGATCTTGGGGTTGAGCGGCACGACCGGCACCCCCGCCAGCAGTGCGCCGACGACCACCACGCAGGTCTCGGGCGTCGACCGGGCCCACACGGCGACCCGCCGCCTGCCCGCCAACCCGGCCGCGACCGCCCGCGCCTCGCGCGCCAACTGCTCGTACGTCAGCTCCCGGTCGGGGAACCGGAGGGCGATCTTGGACGGCGGCGAGGCCAGGGCCGGCAGCAGCATCTCCATACAGTGATGTTCCCGGCCCTCACCCGCATCACAAGTGTGGTTCGAGCCACGCCATCAGGTGGATCTTCGGCCGAGCGCCCACGGTCTGTGCCACCAACCGGCCGTCCTGGTAGAGCTGGAGCGTGGGCGCGGACATGATCCGCTGGTCGCGCGCCGTGCGCGGGCTCGCGTCCATGTCCACCTTCACCACGGTCAGGTCGCCGCGCTCCCGGTCGATCTCGTCCAGCACCGGTTCCAGCATCCGGCACGGCCCGCACCAGTCGGCGCCGAACTCCACCAGCACGTTCCCGGCGGCCACGGCCCCGGTGAACTCGTCGTCGGTCAACGTCCGCACGGCCTGCTCCTCTGCTCGGCTTCCCGCAGTTGCGCGCGCACCTGGTCCCGCACGGCCTGCAGCCGCGTGATGCAGTCGTCCAGCTCGGCCACCTTGCGCCGGTACACCTCGACGGACGCCGCGCAGGCGTCGCCGGTGGTGTGGCCGTCGCGCAGGCACTGCACGAACGGCCGGGTGTCCTCCAAGGCGAACCCGATGTCGGCGAGCGACCGGATCTCGTGCACCAGCTTCAGGTCGTCCTCGTCGTACTCCCGCTGGCCGTTCGCCGCGCGGCGCGCCGTCAGCAGGCCAAGGGACTCGTAGTAGCGCAGCGCGCGGGTGGTCGTGCCGCTCCGCCGTGCCAGTTCTCCGATGCGCACGCGTAGATCCTCCGCCTTGACGTGGACGTCAACACAAGTGTGGTGCACGCCACCCGATACCCTTGTCAGTTGTGCTAGTGCTCGCCTTGGACACCGCGACCCCCGCCGTCACGGCCGGTGTCGTCGAACTGACGCCCGGATCGCCTCCCCGGCTGCTCGCCCAGCGGGTGACGGTGAACGCGAAGGCGCACGGTGAGCTGCTCACCCCGCACCTGCAAGCGGCGCTGGAGGAGGCCGGTCACCGGCTCTCCGACCTCGACGCGATCGTGTGCGGCTCGGGACCGGGGCCGTTCACCGGCCTGCGCGTCGGCCTGGTCACCGCCGCCGCCCTCGGCCAGGCGCTCAACCGGCCCGTCTACCCCGTGCCGACGCCGGACGCCGTCGCGCTGGACGCCGCCACCGGCAAACCGCTGCTCGTGGCCACCGACGCGCGTCGCAAGGAGGTGTACTGGGCGGCCTACGACGCGGCCGGCCGGCGCACCGACGGGCCGCACGTCGACCGGCCCGCCGACGTGGTCGCGAAGCTCGCCGCGGTGCTGCCCGCCGTGGTCGAGGCCGCCGGCGAGGGCGCGGAGCTGTACGCCGACGTGATCGGGCTCCCGGTGGTCGCGGCGCGCCACCCGTCACCGGTGTCCCTGGTCGCGGCGGCGGCCGACGAGCTGCTGGCCGGCGCGCGTCCCGCCGCGCTCACCCCCCTCTACCTGCGGCGTCCCGACGCCGTGGAGCCGGTCGGGCGCAAGCGGGTGACCAAGGCGTGAGCTCCGGCACCGTCACGATCGCACCGCTGCGCAGGCAGGACGCCGTGCGGTGCGCGCAGATCGAGGAGCAGCTGTTCCCGGGCGACGACCCGTGGAGCGCGAACGCCTTCCGCAGCGAGCTCGACAACGGCAACTTCTACGTCGGCGCGTACGTCGGCGAGACGCTGATCGGCTACGCGGGGCTGGGCCTGACCGACTTCGAGTCCAGCGTGCACACCATCGCCGTCGTGCCCGACTACCAGGGCGGCGGCGTGGGCAAGACCCTGCTGCGCGCCCTGCTCGCCCAGGCCGACGAGCGGGGTCTGCCGGTGTTCCTGGAAGTCCGCACGGACAACGCGCCGGCGATCGGCCTCTACCTGGCGCACGGTTTCGAGCACCTGGGCGTGCGCCGCCGCTACTACCAGCCGTCGGGCGCCGACGCGTACACGATGGGAAGGCCCGCGAACCGTGACTGACCGGCTCATCCTCGGTATCGAGAGCTCGTGCGACGAGACCGGCGTCGGCATCGTCCGGCTCGGCCCGGACGGGTCGATGGAACTGCTCGCCGACGAGGTCGCCTCCAGCGTCGAGGAGCACGCCCGCTTCGGCGGCGTCGTGCCCGAGGTCGCGTCCCGCGCGCACCTGGAGGCGATGGTCCCGACCATGCGCCGTGCCGTGGAGACGGCCGGGATCGAGCTGCGCGACGTGCACTCCATCGCGGTCACCGCCGGTCCCGGGCTCGCGGGCGCCCTGCTGGTCGGCGTGTCGGCGGCGAAGGCGTACGCGGCGGCGTTGGACAAGCCGCTCTACGGCGTCAACCACCTCGCGGGGCACGTCGCCGCGGACACCCTCCAGCACGGCCCGCTGCCGAAGCGGTGCGTGGCGCTGCTGGTGTCGGGCGGCCACTCGCAGCTGCTGCTGATCGAGGGCCTGGCGGAGAAGATCACCGAGATCGGGTCGACCGTGGACGACGCGGCGGGCGAGGCCTACGACAAGGTGGCCCGGCTGCTCGACCTGCCCTACCCCGGCGGTCCGCCGATCGACAAGCTCGCCAAGCAGGGCAACGGCTGCGCGATCGCGTTCCCGCGCGGGCTGACCGGGCCGCGTGACTCGAAGTACGACTTCTCGTTCTCCGGCCTGAAGACCTCCGTCGCCCGGTGGGTCGAGAAGCAGGAACGCGCGGGCGAGGAGATCCCGCTGGCCGACGTCGCCGCGTCGTTCCAGGAGGCGGTGGCCGACGTGCTGACCGCCAAGGCGATCCGGGCGTGCAAGGACCTGGCCGTGGACACCTTGGTGATCTCCGGCGGCGTGGCGGCGAACTCCCGACTGTCGGGCCTCGCGGCCGAGCGCTGCGCCGAGGCGGGCATCGAGCTGCGCGTCCCGCGCCCCCGGCTGTGCACCGACAACGGCGCGATGATCGCCGCCCTCGGCGCCCACCTGGTGGCCGCCGGCGCGAAGCCCTCCACCCTCGACCTCTCCACCACCCCCGGCCTCCCGGTGGGCACCATCCAGATCCTCTGACCTGCGCGCGAGTCGAACCGTCAGGTCCCGATGCCGAGGCCTTCGGCGTGGCCGGCGGCGAAGGCCGCGTCGAAGGCGTCCGCGCCCAGGGCGGCACGCGCGGTGGCGGTGATGCGGTCCACGTCACCGCGTTCGCCCGCCGGCAGCGGCACGCCCACGGACGCCCGCGCCGCCGTCGCCGCACCCAGCAGCCGGGCCGCCCCGACCGCGTCACCCGCCAACGCCCGCGCGCCCGCCACCCCCTCCAACGCCAGCGCGATCGCCCGCGGGTCGCCCACCTGCCGCGCCAGCGCCAACCCCTCCGACTGCAGCCGCGCCGCCCGCGCCGCGTCACCGCGCAGCTCGGCCACGAACCCCAGCTCCGCCAGCACCAACGTCGCACCCGCCTCGAACCCGACCTGCCGGTGCCACGACCGCAGCCGCTCCCAGTGCGCCTCCGCCGCGTCCAGCCGCCCCTCCCGGCGCGCGCCCAGCGCCAACCCGGTCTCCGCGTACACCTCACCCGGCGAGAACCCGTGCTCCGCCGCCGTCCGACGAGCCTGTTCGTGCAGCTCACGCGCCTTCGCGTAGTCACCGACGGTCAACGCGACCCGTCCGAGCCAGGACAGCTTGTACGACACCTCCGGCCACGACCGCAGCTCTTCCGCCACCCGCAGCCCGTCCCGGTGCACGGCCTCCGCCCGCTCGTAGTCGCCCGACAGCTGCGCGAGCATCCCCAACCCGAACGACGCCTTCAGCTGCCCCCACCGCTCACCCGACGACGTGAACAGCTCCGCACACCGTGAAGCCGACGCCCGCGCCTGGTCCACCGAACCCCGGGCGAGCGCCTGGCTGACCCGGTCGCTGTGCGCCGCCGCCACACCCCACTCGTCACCCAGCTCCTCGAACGCCTCCAGCGCCTGCTCGGTCAACTCCTCGGCGGACGGCATGTCGCCCACGGTCGACAGCACGTACCCCAGGAACCACCGGGCCCGCGCCCGCTGTCGCGGGTCCGCGATCTCCGCCGTCCCCGAGATCGCCGACGGTTCCGCGGCCTCACCCAGCAGCACCCCGAACCCGGCCCGCCACGCCATCGTCACCGGGTCGGTCGAGGTCATCAGCCGCCGACCCTCCCGCAGCCGCCCGCGCAGGAACCAGTACCAGGTCAGCGCGGACGTCAGCCGAACGCCGTCCGCCGGCCCCAACGCGTCGTGCGCGGCGCGCAGGTTCGCGGTGTCCGCGTCCAGCCGGTCCAACCACGCCAGCTGCCCGGCCTCGCGCAACCGGGGGTCCGCCCGTTCGGCCAACGCCAGGTAGAACGCCGCGTGCCGGGCCCGCACCCGGTCGAACTCGCCCGCCTCGCGCAGCCGTTCCCGCCCGTAGTCGGCGACCGACTCCAACAGCCGGAACCGCGGCTCACCGGTGTGCTCGGGCGCGACCACGAGCGACCGGTCGACCAGCCTGGCCAGCACGTCCGCCACCTCGTCGGCCGCCACGCCGCCACCCGCGCAGACCGCCTCGGCGGCGTCCAACGCGCACCCGTCCACGTGCACGGACAGCCGCCGCAGCACGGTCCGCTCGGCGTCACCGAGCAGGTCCCAGCTCCAGTCGATCATCGCGCGCAACGTCCGCTGCCGGGCAGGCGCGTCCCGGTGCCCGCCGGCCAGCACCCGGAACCGGTCGTCCAGCCGGTCGAGCAGGGCCGTCACGCCCAACCCGCGCACGCGCGTGGCGGCCAGCTCCACCGCCAGCGGCAACCCGTCGAGCCGTCGGCAGATCGCCTCCACCACCGGCGCGTTGTCCGGCGTCACCGTGAAACCGGGCGCGGCGGCGGCAGCGCGTGCCGCGAACAGCGTGACCGCGTCCGAGAGGTCCAACGGCGGCACGGCCCACACCGTCTCGAACGCCAGCCCGAGCGGTTCCTGGCTGGTGGCGAGCACGCGCAGCTCCGGCACGGCCCGCAGCAGCCGGGAGACCAGCGCGGCGACCGGCTCGACCAGCCGCTCGCAGTTGTCCAGCACGAGCAGCACCTCGCGCCCGCGCAACGCCTCCACCAGCGCCGTCCCCGACGCGTCCTCGCGCACGCCGAGCACGTCGGCCACCGCGCTCACCACCTGCTCGGCCCGGCCGACGCCCGCCAGCTCGACCAGCCACACCCCGTCCGCGACCGACACCTGCCGCGCGACCTCCAGGGCCAGGCTCGTCTTGCCGACGCCGCCGGGACCGGTGAGCGTGACCAACCGGGCGTCACGGGGCAACCCGCACAGGTCCCGCACCGCCCGGTCCCGGCCGACCAGCTCCGTCACGGGCACCGGCAGGTTCGTCCGCGCGGCCGGCGCGAGGTCGTGGTCGAGGATCGCCCGGTGCAGCTCGGCCAACTCGGGACCCGGCTCCAGCCCCTGCTCCTCGGCCAACGACCGGCGCAGCTGCGCGTAGCTCTCCAACGCCTCGACCTGCCGACCGGCCCGGTAGAGGGCGCGCATGTGCAGCCCGCGCAAGCGTTCGCGCAACGGGTGCCGCGCCACCTCGGCCGCCAGGTCCACCTCGCCCGGAGCCGACTCGGCGAACTCCTCCAGCGCGGCCAACCGCTCCTCGGCCCACCGCGCGAGGACCGGCGCCAGGAACGGCGCGTCCGCCAGCTCCGCCAGCGGCTCGCCGCGCCACAACGCCAACGCCTCGCCGAACCGCCCGCGGGCCACCAGCTCCCGGAACCGCAGGACGTCCAAAGTGGACGGATCGACGCGCACCGCGTACCCGGCCGGACCGTGCGCGACCAGCTCCCGCCCGCCCGGCTCGGCCGCCTCCAGCGCCCGCCGCAGCTGCGAGACCTTGGTCTGCAACGTGTTCACCGGGTTGCCGGGCGGCTCGTCGCCCCACAGGTCGAACGCCAACCGGTCCGCCGACACGGGCCGCCCCTCGTGCGCGAGGAGGTCCGCCAGCAGCAACCGGACCTTGGCCTCGGGCACCCGGACCGCCTCACCGCCCGCCGTCCACACCCCGAGCGGCCCCAACACCCCGAATCTCACGCCCCGGACGGTAACCGGAGCACCCGCAGGGGACCCCCAGCGGACCCGCAGCGATCCGTGCGCGCCACCGGCCACCGTGGAAGTCACACGAAGGAGTGAAGAACACATGACTGCCAAGACCCCGTTGACCCTGATCGGCCTGGGCCCGATGGGCCAGGCCATGGTCACCCGGTTCCTCGACGCCGGCCACCCGACCACGGTCTGGAACCGCACCCCGTCCCGGGCCGACGCCGTCGTCGCCAAGGGCGCCGTCCGGGCCGCCACCGCCGCCGACGCCGTGGCCGCGAACCGGCTGCTGGTCCTCAGCCTCACCGACTACGCGGCGATGTACGAGATCCTCGACGGCGTCGACCTCGCCGGCCGCGTCGTGGTCAACCTCAGCTCCGAGACGCCGGACAAGACCCTCAAGGCCGCCGCCTGGCTCGCCGAACGCGGCGCGGAGCTGCTGGTCGGCGGCATCATGGCGAACGCGGAGATGGTCGGCCACCCCGACGCGTACGTCTTCTACAGCGGACCGCGCGAGGTCTTCGACCGGCACGCCGACACGCTCGCCGTGCTCGGCAGGCCCGACTACATGGGCGAGGACCACACCCTGGCCCAGCTGCTCTACCAGGCGCAGCTGGACGTCTTCCTCACCTCGCTGGCCGCGATGCTGCACGGCATCGCCCTGGTGAAGTCGGCGGGCGTCACGGCCGAGCGGTACGCGCCCTACCTCAGCGACAACGTCTCCACGCTGTCGATGTACGTGTCGGGCATCGCGCGGCACGTCGACTCCGGCGAGCACCCCGGTGACCTCGCCAACACGGCCATGATGGGCGCCACCGCGGCGCACGTGGCGGGCGCGAGCGAGGCCGCCGGGATCGATTCCACGCTGCCCGGGGCGGTGAAGTCCCTCTACGACCGCGCCATCGCGGCGGGGCACGCCAAGGACAGCTTCACCGCCCTGATCAACGTCATCCGGGGCTGATCACACGGGGTTCAGGCCGGGGTTGCGGTCCTCGACGACGAACGACTTGAGCGTCGTGGCCCCGGCCCCGGCCGTGCGCACGTACGGCAGCGTGCGGAAGTCCGCCCGCATCTCCCGCGCGGTGAACTTCGTCCGCACGTACCCGCGCCGCCTGCTGTGCAGCTTGATGTGCGGGTTCAGCCGCAGCTGCACCTGGTCGACGGTGTCGTTGCCGTCGCCGCCGGAGGTCACCGACGAGCACACCAGCTCGGTGCCCACGGTCGGCGACGACGCCGGGTCGTGCCAGTCCAGCTTCACGTCCGCCGCGTAGTGCGCGTGCACGTCGCCGGTCAGCACGACCGCGTTGCGCACGCCCGCGTCGACCCACCCGCGCGTCACCCGGTCGCGGGAGGCCAGGTAGCCGTCCCACCCGTCCATGGAGACCTCCTTCTCCGGCCCGTCCTTGCGGTCGCGCTCGGCGAAGAACACCTGCTGGCCCAGCACGTCCCACCGCGACCGGGACCGGCGGAACCCGTCGAGCAGCCACTCCTCCTGCTCGGCGCCGGTGATCGAACGGGTCGGCAGCCCGGCGTCCGCGCAGGTCTTCCACCCGTCGCCGCACGCCTGGTCGTCGCGGTACTGCCGGGTGTCGAGCATGTGGAAGTTGACCAACCCGCCCCACTGGGCCCGCCGGTAGAGCTGCAGGTCGGTGCCGTTGGGCCGCGCCCCGCGCCGCAGCGGCATGTTCTCGTAGTACGCCTGGAACGCCGCCGCCCGCCGTGCGGCGAAGGCCGGGTCGGGCTGCTCGGGCACGTCGTCGGCCCAGTTGTTCTCGATCTCGTGGTCGTCCCACACCACCAGCCAGGGCGCCACGGAGTGCGCGAGCTGGAGGTCGGCGTCCGTCTTGTACTGCGCGTGCCGCAGCCGGTAGTCGCCCAGCGTGCGCGTCTCCGGCCCGAGCACCGGCCGCACGTCCGCCGCCTTGGCCGCGTACTCGTACTGGTAGTCGCCCAGGTGCAGCACCACGTCCGGGTGATCCTCGGCCAGCCGCCGGTACGCGGTGAAGTAGCCCTCGCCGAAGTGCGCGCACGACGCGAAGCACATGGTCAGGTCCTGCCCGAGGACCCACGGCTCGGGCGTGGTGCGGGTGCGGCCGACGGGGGACAGGTGGCCGTCGACGCGGAACCGGTAGAAGTACTCGCGGCCGGGCCGCAGGCCGAACGGCTCCACGTGCACGCTGTGCCCGAGCTCGGGCCGGGCGGGCTGCACGCCGCGCCGCACCACGCGCTGGAACCGCTCGTCCTCGGCCAGCTCCCAGTGCACCGGGACGACCCGGTCGGGCATGCCGCCGAGACCGTCCTCGGCGAGCGGCCGCGGCGCGAGGCGCGTCCACAGCACCACGCCGTCGGGACGGGGGTCGCCGGAGGCGACGCCGAGGGTGAAGGGGTCGTCGAGCTTGGGGAAGCCCGCGCCGGTGGTGGCGAGCGCCACACCGGCCACACCGCCGATGAGCAGGGAACGTCGGGTCACCGCAGTCATGCCCGACACCGTTGCCGACCAGGTTGGCGACCAGGTGAACGGCGGTGTTACACGAGTGGACGACTTCACCCGGCCGGTAGCGGGGGGTCGTTGAAGCGTTGGCACTCGCGTGGGTAGAGTGCTAGATGCACGGCACCAGCAACCGCCCCGACCCCCGCGACGGCGGGGTGGCAGGAGCCGTAACGCAACCTGCCAACGCTTTCGACGACCGTGGAGGTCAGCCCGGTGAGCGTGAACATCAAGCCGCTCGAGGACAAGATCGTCGTCCAGGCCAGTGAGGCCGAGACCACGACCGCTTCCGGCCTCGTGATCCCGGACACCGCGAAGGAGAAGCCCCAGGAGGGCAAGGTCATCGCGGTGGGCCCCGGCCGGATCGACGACAAGGGCAACCGCGTCCCGGTGGACGTGGCTGTCGGCGACGTCGTCATCTACTCCAAGTACGGCGGCACCGAGGTCAAGTACAACGGCGAGGAGTACCTCATCCTCTCCGCCCGCGACGTGCTGGCCGTCATCAACTGACGCTCGGCTGACACGCAAGACGCCCCGGCGAACCCCTCACCGGGGCTCCCGGGGCGTTTCGCATCAAGAGAGGCGTAGGCAATGCCCAAGCAGATCAGCTTCGACGAGGACGCTCGTCGGGCACTCGAGCGCGGCGTGAACAAGCTCGCGGACACGGTCAAGGTCACCCTCGGCCCGCGCGGCAGGCACGTCGTCCTGGACAAGAAGTTCGGCGGGCCCACCGTCACCAACGACGGCGTGACCATCGCCCGCGAGATCGAGCTGGACGACGCGTTCGAGAACCTCGGCGCGCAGCTCGCCAAGAGCGTCGCCACCAAGACCAACGACGTGGCGGGCGACGGCACGACGACCGCGACCGTGCTGGCCCAGGCCATGGTCCGGGTCGGTCTGCGCAACGTGGCCGCCGGCGCGAACCCGATGTCGCTCGGCGTCGGCATCCAGGCCGCGGCCGAGGCCGTCGTGGACGCCCTCAAGGCCAAGGCCACCCCGGTCAAGGGCCGCGACAACATCGCCCAGGTCGGCACCGTCTCGTCCCGTGACGAGTCCATCGGCGCCCTGCTCGGCGAAGCCATCGAGAAGGTCGGCGAGGACGGTGTGATCACCGTCGAGGAGTCCTCCTCGATGGCCACCGAGCTCCAGATCACCGAGGGCGTGCAGTTCGACAAGGGCTACGTGTCGGCGCACTTCGCCACCGACCTCGAGGCCCAGGAGACGGTGTTCGAGGACGCCCGCATCCTGCTGCACCGGGAGAAGATCTCGGCCCTGGCCGACCTGCTGCCGATCCTGGAGAAGGTCGCCGAGGCCGGCAAGCCGCTGGTGATCATCGCCGAGGACGTCGAGGGCGAGGCGCTGTCCACCCTGGTGGTCAACGCCCTGCGCAAGACGCTGCGCGTGGTCGCGGTCAAGGCGCCGTACTTCGGCGACCGCCGCAAGGCGTTCCTGGACGACCTGGCCGTCGTCACCGGCGCGCAGGTCATCGCGGCCGAGGTCGGCCTCAAGCTGTCCGAGGCCAACCTCGACGTGCTGGGCACCGCCCGTCGGGTCGTCGTGTCCAAGGACAACACGACCATCGTCGACGGCGGCGGCGCCAAGGCCGACCTGGCCGGTCGCGCGGAGCAGCTGCGCCGCGAGATCGAGGCCACGGACTCCGACTGGGACCGCGAGAAGCTGCAGGAGCGGCTGGCCAAGCTGTCCGGCGGCATCGCGGTGATCAAGGTCGGCGCGGCCACCGAGACCGAGCTGAAGGAGCGCAAGCACCGCATCGAGGACGCGGTGTCGGCGACCAAGGCCGCGGTCGAGGAGGGCATCGTGCCCGGCGGCGGCTCGGCCCTGGTGCACGCGGCCAAGGTGCTCGACGGCGGGCTCGGCCTGTCCGGTGACGAGGCGACCGGTGTCGCGATCGTCCGCGAGGCCCTGGGCTCGGCGCTGTTCTGGATCGCCGCGAACGCGGGCCTCGAAGGCGCCGTCGTGGTGAACAAGGTGCGCGAGCAGGACTGGGGCTTCGGCCTCAACGCCGCCACCCTGGTCTACGGCGACCTGCTCGAGGCCGGGATCATCGACCCGGTGAAGGTGACGCGCTCCGCGGTCACCAACGCCGCTTCCATCGCCCGCATGGTGCTCACCACGGAGAGCGCCGTCGTGGAGAAGAAGGAAGAGGAGCCCGCCGCCGCTGCTCAGGGCCACGGCCACGGCCACGGTCACTGACCAGGCGTTATCGGTCGGGAATCGCGCGAACGGGAGGGGCGGCACCCACGAGGTGTCGTCCCTCCCGCGCGTTCGGCGTCAGGCGGGCGTCAACTGCCGCTTGCGCGCCTTGATGATGCTGTCCCGCTCGGACTCCGACAGGCCGCCCCAGATCCCGTAGGGCTCCTGGACCGCCAGGGCGTGCCGCCTGCACATCTCCAGCACCGGGCACGACAGGCACACGGCCTTCGCCCGCGCCTCCCGCCGAGCCCGCGCCGGTCCGCGCTCCCCGTCCGGGTGGAAGAAGAACGCGCTGTCCATCCCGCGGCACGAGCCGCGCATCTGCCAGTCCCACAGATCCGCGTTGGGACCGGGAAGCCTTCGGGTGTCCGCCATCGAGACCGCCTCCTTGGCCCATGGACGAGAACTGCTCCATTCGGCTTAACGATGATCCACCGTAGAACCGCGCCAAAACTTGTTCAAGGGGGTGCGGGGGCTTTTGCCGGCAATTCATACGATGGGTGATCGATGAGCGCCCGTGCCGGAGTTGCCGGTGACGTCAGGTGAACGGACGATGTCAGCGTGATGACGCCCCCCGACCACGCCGGGACCGTGCCGGAAACCGGCCAGGAAACCGGTGCGGCGGAAGAAGATCCCGCGCATTCCGTGACCCTCTCGGTGGCCGCCGTGGCCCGCAGGCTCGGCGTCGCGCCGGCCACGCTGCGCACCTGGGACCGCCGGTACGGCCTCGGACCCAGTGATCACACAACCGGGCGACACCGGAAGTACGCGCCACTCGACGTGGCCCGGTTGGAGCTGATGCAGCGGGCCCTGCTGCGCGGCGCTTCGTCCGCCGAGGCCGCCAAGTACGCCCTCGCCAGCCCGGTCCGCGCGCCGCTGGCGGCCGTGCCCGCGTCGCTCACCGGGGGTGAGCTCGACGGCGGTTCGGCGCCGACCGGTGGGCGCGGCCTGAAGCTGCAGGCGGCGAACCGGCGGGCGCGCGGGGTGGGGCGGGCGGCGTTGGCGATGGACTCGGCGGCGGTGCAGACGCTGCTGGCCGACGCGATCGAGGCGGACGGCGTGATCACGACGTGGGACGAGGTGGTGCGGCCGGTGATGGCCGCGATCGCGGCGAGGTGGGAGCACTCCGGCGCGGGGGTCGAGGTGTCGCACCTGGTGGAGGAGTGCGTGCTGGCCGCCGTGGTCCGCGCGACCCCGGTCGTGGCCGGCCCGCGCAACCACCGTCCCGTGCTGCTGGCGTGCATGCCGGACGAACGGCACAACCTGCCGCTGTACCCGTTGGCGGCGGTGTTGGCGCAGCGCGGCGTCGGCGTGCGGCAGTTGGGCGCCGCGCTGCCGATGGACGCCCTGGCCTCGGCCGTCCGCCGCACCGCACCGGCGGCCGTCGTGCTGTGGGCGCAGCTGCCGCGCTACGCCGATCCGGGTGTGGTGACGGCTCTGCCGAGGACCCGCCAACAGGTCCGCGTGTTCGCCGGGGGACCGGGCTGGGAACGCGGCGTCGTGCCACAACCAGCCGAACGGATCAACGACCTCGCCACCGCCGCGGACGCCATCGAACGCGCCGTCTGCTGACCCGCCCACCCCGCCTCGGACCCGGCCGCCCTCGCCCCGCACTCGACCGGCCCTGCTCCTGGCTCCTGCTCCGCAGGGGTCCCCGCCAGAGGGACCCCCTGCTTTTACCCTGCCACGAAGGTCCGACAATCCGACGCGTCCGCGCGCTGCCTGTGGACAACTGCCGTCACGGGGCGCCCCCCGCTGGTCCTGAGCGTTCAACTCGGGTGTTCTGGACGTAGGGCACGGTCGTTCCGGACGTTGGGCACGCGAGTGAGGTGGGTGGAGCGGTGGGGGTGCGGGAGGCGGCGTTCGGGGATCGGCCCGAGGCCGACGTGTGGGCGGCGTTGCGGGGCGGGCCGGAAGAGCGGTGGTTGGCGGCGGTCGTGCTCGGTGGTCAGGGGCACTACGCGGCGGCGGCGTCGGTGCTCGGTGAGCTGATCGGGCGCGGTGGGTTGTTCGGGTCGTTGGCGGCGTCCACGCTCGCGTCGCACCGGCGGCAGTTGGGTGGCCACGCGGCGGCACGGGTGCTGGACGGGCGGGCGCTGGCGATGGTGCCCGAAGGCGACGACCGGGACCGCGACGACCGGGACCCTGATGACCGAGACCATGACGACGTGGACCCCGACGACGTGGACCCGGCCGGTGCGCGGGCGGACGCGCTCCTCGGGCTCGCCGCCGACGCGGTCGGCACCGGCCGGCTCGAAGAAGCACGGCGGCTGCACGCCCGGGTCGAGCCGCGCGGGTGGCGCAGCCGGGTGCGCCACCAGTGGCTGGCCGCCGAGATCGCCTTGGCCGGCGGTCACGCCGAGCAGGCGGTCCACCCGGCCGAGGTGGCCGCCGCGACCGCCCGCGAGGCCGGCGCAACGCGACACATCCTCAAGTCCGACCTCGTCCTCGGTGCGGCATTGGTGGTGTGGGGGACACCCGAAAGCGTCGATCGCGGGGTGGAAGTGCTACTGTGTGACCTAAATCACACTGACCGTCGAGGGCTTTTCTCGTTGATCTGGCCGACGGCGCTTGTCCTGGCAAACGCCCTGGCAGACCGCACTTTTGCGGGCGCGGAAAACGTGAAGGAACGCGCCGAAAACGCTCTGAGCTGCGTGTTGCGCAGAGCCGACCCGTCGGGCCGACGGCTCGCGGACCTCTCGCCGTGGATCCCGACATCGCTGCTCCGTTCCGGGGAACCCCCGAACGCAGACGCTGAGACGAACTTCTTGACGGATTAAGCACCGGATCGTGTCAAGGTTCGGCCTCTAGCGTCCGATAGGGGATGTGGAACGTCACTCGGCTGCAGGAAGGAGTCCCCGTGACCACGGTCCTTATTTGCGACGACCGGCGCAGTGTGCGGGAGGGTCTCACCCGCGTGATGTCGGCTGTCCCAGGGGTTAGCCGCATCGACTGCGTAGCGCACGGTGACGAGTTGTTGGCTCGGTTCTCTCGGCAGCCGGTCGACGTCGTACTGGTTGGCACCCAGCGCGCCGTCCCGACCGGGGTCGAAGCGACCCGACGACTCGTCTCGGCCAACCCGCAGGCAAACGTCATCGTCTTCGGCGCACCGGACGACGCGGGCAGCATCGCCGCCGCGATCGCCGGCGGAGCCCGCGGCTACCTGCGCTGGGACGCCTCGCGCCCCGAGCTGGTCGCCGCGCTGGCGCACACGCTCGCGAGCACGAGCGTGCCCGCGCCGCGCCAGCCGTCGGATCCGGGCGTCCAGCTCACCGAGCGCGAGCTCCAGGTGCTGCGCGGGATGAGCCAGGGCAAGAGCAACGGGCAGATCGGGCGTGAGCTCTACCTGTCCGAGGACACGGTGAAGACGCACGCCCGGCGCTTGTTCCGCAAGCTCGGCGTGCGCGACCGCGCCCAGGCCGTCGCGCACGGCTTCCGGCGCGGCCTCGTGTCCTAGCGCACGGGACTCAAGGGCTCGGGGCGCGGCCTCGTCGGACTCGTCCGGCGAGTCGCACCGGCACTACTTCCTCCAGCCACGGCCCGGCGACGTCATCAGGCGTCGCCGGGCCGCCGTGCGTCCACAGCGCGCTGTGAGGCCGCCGTGCACCCAACAGGGACGCTGTGAGGCCGCCGTGCCTCCAACAAGGACGCTGTGAGGCCGCCGGCCCCACGGGCCGCCGCGGATCACCGAGCTGTCCCGCACCGCCGGTTCCGGGCGTCCCAGGCCCGTCGCGTGCCTCCGGCGTGTCGGCTGGTCAGGTGAGGTCGAAAGACCCCATCTGGACCCCATTGCGGAACATTCGGCCGGACGACCGGTACGGTGAGCATCACCAGTACGGGCGACGTCGATCGTCCCGTGCTGTTCTTTGTCGGTACGCCTACGCGTAACACCAGGGCAGTTGTCTGCGATGACCAACTTGGGGGACGGACTGGACGCCGAAGTGGGCGCAGCCGTCGATGGCGACCGCCACGCGATCGAGCGGCTCCTGGCATCCATCCGACCCCTCGTGGTGCGGTACTGCCGCGCCAGAGTCGGAAGGCAGGAGAGGTCTTTCGCTTCGGCGGACGACGTGGCCCAGGAGGTGTGTCTCGCGGTGCTGACGGCCCTGCCCAGCTATCGCGACCAGGGTCGGCCGTTCTTGGCGTTCGTCTACGGGATCGCCGCGCACAAGGTGGCCGACGCGCATCGCTCCGCAGCCCGGAACCGGTCGGAACCGGTCCCGGAGGTGCCCGACGCCCCCGAGACGGAGGCCGGTCCCGAGCAGCGCGCCATGCAGGGCGAGCTGTCGGAGCGGATGGCCCTGCTCCTCAAGGTCCTTCCGGAGAAGCAGCGGGAGATCCTGCTGCTTCGCGTGGTCGTCGGCCTGTCGGCCGAAGAGACCGCCGACGCGGTCGGCTCGACGCCGGGCGCGGTTCGGGTGGCGCAACACCGCGCCCTGGCCCGCCTTCGCAAGACGTTGGCAGCGGAGGAGGTGGTCTGAGTGGCTGACCAGCACGAGAAGGGCAACGGAGAAGTCGTGCGCGGACGAGATGAGAGACCGCCGCAGTCTGATGACACCCTGACCGAGGACACCGCGGCCGAGCCGGGGGACGACCTCGCGGGCATCCGGGCTGATGACGCGCTGCTCGACGTGCTGGGCGGGCGCGACGGCGACCAGCCGGACTCGCTCGTCGACGACGAACTGAACGCGCTGCTGCTCGCCTGGCGGCGCGAGGTCGACCGCCCACCCATGGGTGAGCTGGTCGACACCGACACGGCGGTGGCCACGATCGCCGCCGCCCGCACCCAGCCGAGGGCCAGGCAGCGCCTCCTCATCCCCCTCGCCGCGGCCGCCGCCGTGCTGGCGATCGCGTTCACCGGGATGAGCCTGGTCGCGCGGGACGCCGAGCCGGGCGACGCGCTCTGGGGGCTGACCCGGGTCCTGTACTCCGAGCACGCGCGGTCGGTGGAAGCCGCCGTCGCCGTGCGCACCGACCTCGACACCGCTCGCGCGGCCCTGCGCGACGGCCGGTACAGCGAGGCCCGCGACGCGCTGCTCAAGGCGGGCGAGAGCCTGCCGTCGGTCTCGCCGGACGACGGCAAGGACGACCTCGCGCAGAAGCACGAGTCGCTGCTGGAGGAGCTGACCAGCACCACGCCGTCGCCGAACACGCCGACCACCGTCGGACCGTCCACGACGCCGGTGCTGCCCACGACCCAGCCCAGCCTGCCGTCACCGACGCTGACGACGACGCCGGATTCGATCACGACGACCGCGCCCACGACGACCACGGCGACGGTCCCGACCACGGACGGCACGGCCCAGCCGCCGCCGCCCACCTCGGGCGAGCCGACCAACGGCCAGACCAGGGGCGAGACGCAGACGCCCGGCGGCACGGACAGCGAGACCACGGCCGGGAACTGACCCCCTGAGCACGCGCGTGTGACGAAGCCCGCCCCCGGATGAGGGGCGGGCTTCGTCACATCGTCAGCGGGCGCTCTCGGTCGCGGTGACCCCGTCCGCGTAACCGCGGCAGTACTCCCAGCTGACGTAGGCCGCCGGGTCGGGGTCGTACGCGGGCTCGTGCGGGCGCATCCGGCCGTCGGCCAGCAGCTGCTCCAGGCTCGACCGCAGCAGCGCCCAGTCGTGGTAGTGCGGCTCCTGGCACTCGCCGCAGTCGACCACGATTCCCCTGACACCACGGGGTTCGAGCAGCGCCTGGTACACCGCGAGGTCGCTGAGGTCGCCGACCAGCTCGGCCCGCTCGGCGTCGTCCATCGGCGGGTGGTCGTGGTCGTGGTCGGGCTCGCCGAGGGCCCGGGCCGGGTCCTCCGGGTCGCCCGCGAACGGGTCTGGTGGCAACGCGTCGTGCGGCACGACCCCGCACGGTACCGGGCGGACCCCCGGCCACGTCCAGATACCATGACCTGAACCCATCGCCGCTGCGTGGCACCCGATCCGCGGCGGCGGGATCGCCGCACGACGGAAGGCAAGCCAGCCGCCATGACCAGCGAGCTCAACGCTGACGGAGTCCCGCCCAAGTTCGCCATGCTGGGACTGACCTTCGACGACGTACTGCTGCTGCCCGCCGAGTCGGAAATCGTGCCGAGCGGCGTGGACACCAGCACCAAGCTCTCGCGCAACATCACGTTGCGCGTGCCGCTGGCCTCGGCGGCGATGGACACCGTGACCGAGGGCCGGATGGCCATCTCGATGGCCCGCCAGGGCGGCATCGGCGTGCTGCACCGCAACCTCTCCATGGAGGAGCAGGCGCGCCAGGTGGAGACCGTGAAGCGGTCCGAGGCCGGCATGGTCAGCGACCCGGTGACGTGCACCCCGGACGACACGATCCGCCACGTCGACGAGCTGTGCGCGCGCTACCGGATCTCCGGCGTGCCGGTGACCGACGAGAACGGCAAGCTCGTCGGCATCATCACCAACCGCGACATGCGCTTCGAGGTCGACCACTCGCGCAAGGTCAGCGAGGTGATGACGAAGGGCCCGCTGGTCACCGCCCAGGTGGGCGTGTCGGCGGAGGCCGCGCTCGGCCTGCTGCGCCGGCACAAGATCGAGAAGCTGCCGATCGTGGACGGCGACGGCAAGCTGCGCGGCCTGATCACGGTCAAGGACTTCGTCAAGACCGAGCAGTACCCCAACGCCTCGAAGGACCCGGACGGCCGGCTGCTGTGCGCCGCCGCGATCGGCGTCGGCGACGACAGCTTCGCGCGGGCGATGGCGCTGGCCGACGCGGGCGTCGACGTGATCATGGTCGACACCGCGCACGGCCACCAGCGCAACGTGCTGGAGATGGTCGCCAAGGTGAAGAAGGAGCTGGGTGACGAGGTCGACGTGGTCGGCGGCAACGTCGCCACCCGCGCGGGCGCCCAGGCGCTGGTGGACGCGGGCGCGGACGGCGTGAAGGTCGGCGTCGGCCCCGGCTCGATCTGCACCACGCGCGTGGTCGCGGGCGTCGGTGTGCCGCAGATCACCGCCATCTACGAGGCGAGCCTGGCGTGCGGGCCGGCGGGCGTGCCGGTGATCGGCGACGGCGGCATCCAGTACTCCGGCGACATCGCCAAGGCGATCGCGGCGGGCGCGAGCGCGGTCATGCTCGGCAGCCTGCTCGCGGGCACGGCCGAGTCGCCGGGCGAGCTGGTGCTGGTCAACGGCAAGCAGTTCAAGACCTACCGCGGCATGGGCTCGCTGGCCGCGCTCCAGGGCCGCGGCGAGGCCAAGTCGTACTCCAAGGACCGCTACTTCCAGGACGACGTGCTGTCCGAGGACAAGCTGGTGCCCGAGGGCATCGAGGGTCGCACGCCGTTCCGCGGCCCGCTGTCCACGGTGGTGCACCAGCTGGTGGGCGGCCTGCGCGCGGCCATGGGCTACACCGGCTCGAAGACCGTCGCCGACCTGCAGCGCAAGCAGCTGGTGCGGATCACGGCGGCCGGGTTGAAGGAGAGCCACCCGCACGACATCACCATGACCGTCGAGGCGCCGAACTACACGACCCGCTGAATCGGATCGCCTTGGGCTAGTGTTCGCAGGTTCCGCCGGCTTCCCCCGGGGACCATCAGCTCCACGGAAGGACGACAAAGGTGCGCGATCTGGTCGAGATCGGCATGGGCCGGACCGCGAGGCGGGCCTACGAGCTGGACGACCTCGAGATCATCCCGTCCCGCAGGACCCGATCCTCGAAGGACGTCTCGACGGCGTGGCAGATCGACGCCTACCGGTTCGAGATCCCGCTGATCACCCACCCGACCGACGCGATCGTGTCGCCGGGCACGGCGGTCGCGATCGGCGAGCTGGGCGGCATGGGCGTCCTCAACGCGGAGGGCCTGTGGGCCCGCCACGGTGACGTGGAGGAGGCCCTGTTCCGGCTGGTGCAGGCGGTGGAGGACACCGACGACCCGGCCGCTCCGGTGCGGGTGCTCCAAGAGCTGCACGCCGAGCCCGTGCGGATGGACCTGATCGCCGAGGCGATCAAGCAGGTGCGGGAGTCGGGCGTCACGGTGGCGGTGCGGGTCAGCCCGCAGCGCGCGGCCGAGCTCACGCCGGACCTGCTGGCGGCGGGCGTCGAGATCCTGGTCGTGCAGGGCACGATCATCTCGGCCGAGCACGTCTCGCGCGACGGTGAGCCGCTGAACCTGAAGTCGTTCATCGCGGACCTCGACATCCCGGTGATCGCGGGCGGCGTCGGCGACTACCGGACCGCGATGCACCTGATGCGCACGGGCGCGGCCGGCGTGATCGTCGGCTACGGCTACACGCCGGGCGTGACCACGACGGACTCGGTGCTCGGCATCGGCGTGCCGATGGCGACGGCCATCTCCGACGCCGCCGCGGCCCGCCGGGACTACCTGGACGAGACCGGTGGCCGGTACGTGCACGTGATCGCCGACGGTGGCGTGCTGACCAGCGGCGACATCGCGAAGTCGATCGCGTGCGGCGCGGACGCGGTGATGCTGGGCGAGCCGCTGGCGGCGGCGTCCGAGGCGCCGGGCCAGGGCCTGTACTGGACGGCCGCGTCGGCGCACCCCTCGGTGCCGCGCAGCCACGTGTCGACCGGCGTGGACCAGGTCGTCGACCTGCGCACGCTGCTGTTCGGCCCGTCGGTGGACCCGCGTGGCGTGACGAACCTGTTCGGCTCGCTGCGGCGGGCGATGGCGAAGACCGGCTACTCGGACCTCAAGGAGTTCCAGAAGGTCGGCCTGACCATCCGCGGCTAGGAGAAGCTCGAAGAAGCCCCTGCTCCAGGCGGGGGCTTTTTCACGCCCTGAGGTGCCTGGATCGATCGAGCACTAGCCTGTTACCGCGAGTTACGCCTAATCTCCCAGCCATGGGTGAACTCGCCGGTAACAACACCGACTACGACGTCGTGGTGGTGGGGTCGGGCTTCGGCGGCAGCGTCGCCGCGCTCCGGCTCACCGAGAAGGGCTACCGGGTGGCCGTCATCGAGGCCGGCCGCCGGTTCGCCGACGACGAGTTCGCCGAGACGTCGTGGGACCTGCGGCGATACCTGTGGGCGCCCGCGCTGGGCTGCTACGGCATCCAGCGCATCCACGCCCTGCGCAGCGTGATGATCCTGGCCGGCTCGGGCGTCGGCGGCGGGTCGCTGGTGTACGCCAACACCCTGTACCGGCCGCTCAAGCCGTTCTACGCGGACCGGCAGTGGGCGCACATCACCGACTGGGAGGCCGAGCTCGCCCCGTTCTACGACCAGGCGAGCCGGATGCTGGGCGTGGTGGAGAACCCGACCACCACGCCGTCGGACGTGGTGATGCGGCGGGTCGCCGAGGACCTTGGCGTGGCCGACACCTACCACCCGACGCCGGTCGGCGTGTTCTTCGGCGAACCCGGCAAGCCGGCCGAGGACCCGTACTTCGGCGGCGCGGGCCCGAGCCGGACCGGCTGCACGCAGTGCGGCGCGTGCATGTCCGGCTGCCGGGTCGGCGCGAAGAACACCCTGGTCAAGAACTACCTCTACTTGGCCGAGCGCAACGGCGCGCGGGTGCTGCCGCTGACCACCGTCACCGACCTGCGCCAGGCGCCCGACGGCACGTGGGCGATCGGCACCCGGCGCACGGGCGGCAAGCTGCGCAAGGGCAGGCGGACGATCACCGCGGGCCAGGTCGTGCTGGCCGCCGGCACGTGGGGCACCCAGCAGCTGCTGCACCGGATGAAGGCCGAGGGGACGCTGCCGAAGCTCTCGGCCAAGCTCGGCGAGCTGACCAGGACGAACTCCGAGTCGATCATCGGCGCGGCCCGCTACACGGTGGACGAAAAGCGCAACTTCAGCCAGGGCGTGGCGATCACGTCCTCCATCCACCCGGACGAGCAGACCCACATCGAGCCGGTGCGCTACGGCAAGGGCAGCAACGCCATGGGCCTGCTCCAGACGCTGGCCACGGACGGCGCGAAGTCCACCCCGCGCATCCTGCAGTTCCTGTCCCAGGCGGTGCGCCACCCGCTGCGGCTGGCCCGGCTCATGTCGGTGCACCGGTGGAGCGAGCGGACGGTGATCCTGCTGGTGATGCAGAGCCTCGACAACTCCATCACCACGTTCACCAAGAAGGGCCTGTTCGGCCGCAAGCTCACCTCGAAGCAGGGGCACGGGCAGCCGAACCCGACCTTCATCAAGGCGGGCCACGAGGCCAACCTGAGGGCGGCCGAGCACATCGACGGCATCGCGGGCGGCACGTGGGGCGAGCTGTTCAACATCCCCCTGACCGCGCACTTCATCGGCGGCTGCCCGATCGGCTCGGACCCGGCAGGCGGCGTCATCGACCCCTACCACCGGGTCTACGGCTACCCGGGCCTGTCGGTCGTGGACGGCTCGGCGATCTCGGCGAACCTGGGCGTGAACCCGTCGTTGACCATCACCGCGCAGGCCGAGCGGGCGTTCTCGGTGTGGCCGAACAAGGGCGAGCCGGACCAGCGCCCCGACCAGTCCGCCGGCTACCGGCGGATCGCCCCGGTGGCGCCGAAGAACCCCGCCGTCCCGGCCGGGGCGCCCGGTGCGCTGCGGCTGCCGATCGTGGAGGTCAAGTCGACCTGATCGCCCTATGGTGGGTTGTGTGGCAACGAAGCCGTTCGCGTCCAGCGCCGACCTCACCCCCAAGGAAGAGCGGTTCGTCGAGCTCGCCGACGGCGTCTACGCCCTCACCGCCGAGGGCGACCCGAACGTCGGCGCGATCGAGGGCGAGGACTTCCTGGTCTGCGTCGAGGCCAGGGCCACGCCGACGGCCGCCCGGCGCTGGCTCGACCGGCTCCGCGAGCGCACCGACAAACCCGTCCGCCACCTCGTCCTGACCCACTACCACGCGGTCCGCACGCTCGGCGCGAGCGCGTTCGACGCCGCCGAGATCATCGCGCACGAGAGCACCAGGGCGTTGATCGCCGAACGCGGCCGCGAGGACTGGCTCAGCGAGTACGGCCGGATGCCGCGGCTGTTCGAGGAACCCGAGACCATCCCCGGCCTCACCTGGCCCACCGTCACGTTCTCCGACCGCCTCACCATCCCGCTCGGCGGCGACCGGGGCGAGGTGGAGCTGCGCTTCTGCGGACGCGGCCACACCGCGGGCGACGTCGTGGCCTGGCTGCCGCACCAGCGCATCCTGTTCGCCGGCGACCTGGTCGAGTCGCAGGCCGCGCTCTACACCGGCGACGCGTTCCACGACGAGTGGGCCACGTCGACGTTGGACCGGGTCGCCGCGCTGGGCGCCGAGCAACTCGTCGGCGGTCGCGGCGCGCCCGCCCGCGACCGGACCGAGGTCGACGCGGCCATCGCCCAGTCGAGGCACTTCCTGGACGAGCTCCGCCGCACGGTCGGGACCGTGCACCTCAGCGGCGGCACGGTGAAGGACGCGTTCGAGGCCGCGCACGCCGCCCTGGCGCCGCGCTACGGCCGGTGGCCGATCTTCGAGCACTGCATGCCGTTCAACGTGCAGCGGTACTGGGACGAGCGCGACGGCGTCGACTGGCCCCGGATCTGGACCGCCGAACGGGACCGCGAGGTGTGGGAGGCGCTGCGATGAACCCGGACCCGCGGTGACACCCGTGGCATCTGCCGCCGGTGCTGAGGTGACGCCGGTGCTGCCTGTGCTGGTGGTCGGCGCGGGCCCGGTGGGGTTGACCGCCGCGCTGCTGCTGGCCCGAGCCGGCGTGCCGACGACCGTCCTGGAGGCCTCCGCGCGCCGCGAGGCCATCGGCAGCCGCTCCATCTGCGTGCACCGGGACGTGCTGAACATCCTCGAACGCGTCGGCGTGGGCCAGGCCGTCGTGGACGCCGGCGTCACCTGGTACCGCGGCCGGACCTACTTCCGCGACCGCGAGGTGCTCACCGTCGAACTGCCGCGCGACGCAGGCTTCCCGCCGTTCGTCAACACCCCGCAAACCACCGTCGAGCACATCCTGCACGCGAAAGCCCTGGCAGAACCCCTCATCGACCTCCAGTACGGGCAGCGAGCCGTGCACGTCCGGCAGACCGGCACGGTCACCGTCCACACCGGCGACCGCACCTTCGAGGGCACGCACTGCGTGGCCGCCGACGGCGCCCACTCCACCGTCCGCGACCTGCTCGGCATCCCGTTCGAGGGCCACTCGTTCGACGACCGGTTCGTCATCGCCGACATCCGGGTCGACCTGGGCCACCCCGAGCCGGAGCGCCGCTTCTACTTCGACCCGCCGTGGCACCCCGGCCGCCAGGTGCTCGTCCACCCCCAACCCGACGGCGTCCACCGCATCGACTGGCAGGTCCCCGAGGGCTTCGAGCTCACGCCCGACCACGTCCGGGCGATCACCGGCGACCGCCCGTACGAGGTCCTCTGGCAGTCCACCTACCGCTTCCACCAGCGCCGGGCCGCCCGCCTCCGCGTCGGCCGGATCCTCCTCGCGGGCGACGCCGCGCACGTGATGAGCCCGTTCGGCGCGCGCGGCCTCAACTCCGGGATCTGCGACGCCGACAACGCCGCCTGGAAGATCGCCCTCGACCGCGCCGGCGAGGCGGGCCCGCACCTGCTGGAGTCCTACGACCGGGAACGTGCCGCGGCCGCCGACGAGAACCTCCGCGTCACCGGCGCGACCATGCGCTTCCTCGTGCCGCGCACCCCGGCCGAACGCGCCCACCGCCGCCACGTCCTGGAGCACGCCCTCACCGACCAGATCGACTCCGGCAAGCTCTTCGAGCCCTTCGCCTACCGCGACTCGCCCCTCACCACCAACGGCGACGGCGCGCTCCGCCCGGACAGCCACCGCTACGGCCCCGGCTTCACCGTCGAGGGCGACGCCCTGATCCGCCCCGACGGCCACACCGCCGCCACCGGGACCGACCTCGACCGGGCGCTGCGCCGGGCCAAGGGCTTCACCTCCGCCGAGGCGTGACGGTGAACCCGTCCGGCTTCAACGTCAGCATCTCCGCCACCCGCAGCTCGTAGTCGGCGGACGTGACCAGCTCGTACCGCCGCAACACCGTGGCCAGCGCCAACGTCGCCTCGTGCACCGCGAACTGCCGCCCGATGCACGCCCGTTCGCCCGTCCCGAACGGCTTGTAGGCGTGCGCGGGCCGCGCCTTCACCTCCGCCGGCGCGAACCGGTCCGGGTCGAACGCCTCCGGCGACGCCCACACCGACGGGTCGCGGTGCACCAGCGGCAGCAGCACGAGCGCCCACTGGCCCGCCCGCATCGGGTACCGCCCGCCGAGCACGGTGTCCGCACGGGCCTCCCGCGCGAACCCCGGCGCCGTCGGCCACAGCCGCAACGCCTCGTCCAACACCCGCCGCACGTACCGCAGCTTCGTGACCTGCTCGAACTCCGGCACCTCCGCCGAGCCCCACACCGCGTCGATCTCCGCGCGGGCCTTCTCCACCACCTCGGGGTGCCGCGACAGGTAGTACAGCGCGAACGACAGCGCGCCGGACGTCGTCTCGTGCCCGGCGATCAGGAACGTGATCACCTGGTTGCGGATGTTCACCTCGTCCAGCTCGCCGGACGACAGCATCAGCCCGAGCAGGTCGGACCCGCCCGACCCGCGCCGCGACCGCACCACCTCGTCCACGACCCGCGCCAGGTAGGCGAGATCGCGCTGGTAGCGCTCCTCCGCCTCGCGCCCGAACACCCGGCGCAGCAACGGCACCACGAAGTTCTTGCGCTGCGCGTACCGCAACGACCCGATCATCGCCCTCACGAACGGGTGGGTCTCGGACCGCGAGAACGACTCGAACGAGTACCCGAACCCGACCCGCCCGATCGTCTCCAACGTCAGCTTCGTCATGTCGCCGGAAACGTCGACGGCACCACCCCGGTCCCACTTCGCGACCAGCTGCGCGGTCACGTCCACCATCGTCGGGTGGTAGGCGCGCATGGCGCTCTGCGTGAACGCGGGCAGCAGCACCTCGTGCGCCGCCTTCCAGTTCGGCTCCTCGTTGTAGGCGGTGAACAGCCCGTCCCCGCCGACGTCCCGCAACGCCTCCACGCCCAGCGCCAGGTGCTTGGCGAACCGCGTCTCGTCGGCCAGGTCCGCCGCCAGCGCCGCCCCGCCCACGAACACGATCTCCTGGTCCAGGAACCGCCGCGTGAAGATGGGGCCGAGCTCGCGCCCCATCCGCATGGTGTCCTGCACCGGCGTCCGCCGGTTCGTGCCGAGCACGTCACCCAGGAACGGCACCCGCCACTTCGGGTGCGGGATCACCGCGGCCGTCATCGCTTCCCCCGGTTGGCCGTGCCGACCCGCCGCATGACCTCGTCGTTCGAGATCCGCCTCTGCAACCCCGCCGAGAACGCCGGGAACGCGCCGCCGAGCAGGCTCGCCGCCCGCAGCTCCACCGGCGCCACGTTCACCTCCGCCCGGTCCTCCTCGACCGCCCGCACCACCGCGTCCGCGACCTGTCGCGGCGACACCGTCCGCATCCCCGCCGGGGGCTTCGCGCCCGTGTCGGCGAACATCCCGGCGTCCCGCACGAACCCGGGCTGCACGATCGACACGCCGACCCCGCTGCCGCGCAGGTCCTCCCGCAGCCCCAGCGCGAAACCGCGCAGCCCGAACTTCGTCGCGTTGTACAGGGACGCGTACGCCGACGCCACCTTGCCCGCCAACGACCCGATGAGCACCAAGTGCCCACGCCCGGCCGCCACCATCGACGGCGCCAACCCGTGCGCCAGCGCGATCGGCGCCTCCAGGTTCACCGCCAACGCCCGCTTCACCTGCTCGGACGTGAAGTCGACCAGCGCACCACCGGCGGGCAGCGCCGCGTTGGCGACGAGCACGTCCACCGCCCCCGCCTCGGCCAGCAACCGCTCGACCGCCCCCTCCTCGGTCAGGTCGGCCGCCACCGCGCGTCCCCCGACCTCGTCGGCGAGCCGCTCCAGCTCGGCCACCTTCCGCCCGGTCAAGACCACCTTCGCGCCACGACCGGCCAGCGCACGGGCGATCGAGTGCCCGATCCCACCCGTCGCGCCGGTCAACAACACGGTCGATCCCGAGACCCGCATGCGCCCTCCCGATACTGTTCGTTCGAACGAACAGTATCGCGGATCCGCCGATCCGTCCCATGGCGGACAATGAACGACATGACGAGACCGGCCGAGACGAGGCAGCGGATCATCGCGGCCGTGCTGCGGATCATCGGTGACGACGGCGTCGCCGGCGTGACCAACCGGCGCATCGCGCACGAGGCGGGCGTCTCGCTCGGCTCCGTCACCTACCACTTCGCCACCCAGCAGGACCTGCTGCGGGAGAGCCTGCGGCACTTCGTCACCGAGGAGACCAGGCGCTTCGGCGAACTGGCCACCCGCAACGACACCCAGTGCGCCGACCTCGACCAGGTCGTCGACATCGTCGGCCAGGTCGCCGAGGCCACGGGCACCGACAGCGAGCGCATCGCCCCGTACGAGCTCTACCTGCACGCCGGCCGCGACCCGGAGCTCCGGGCCGCGGCCGCCGAGTGCTTCGCCGCCTACGACAAGCTCGCCGAGACCGTCCTGGCGTCCATCGGCGTGAAGGACGCCGACCAGGTCGCCAGTGCCGTCGTCGGCATGGTGATGGGCCTCAAGCTCCGCGCCCTCGCCACCGGCTCCGGCACGGACGACCTGGTCAACGGCCTGCTGATGCTCGCCAAGGGCGCGCTCAGAGAGTGATGCCGGTGAGCACCATCGTGCGTTCCTCGGTGAAGTCCACCATCGCCGACCGGACGCCTTCCCGCCCGGTGCCCGACCCCTTCACCCCGCCGTACGGCATCTGGTCGGCCCGGTAGGACGGCACGTCGCCGATGATCACCCCGCCGACCTCCAACTCCGCCGCCGCCTCGAACGCCACCGTCACGTCCTTGGTGAACACACCGGCCTGGAGCCCGTACTCCGTCGCGTTGGCCTGCTCGAACGCCTCCTCCACCGAGTCCACCACCGCCACGGCCAGCACGGGCCCGAACACCTCCTGGTGCCACAACTTCGCGTCCACGGGCACGTCCTGCACCACCGCGGGCTCGACCGACGTGCCCGACCGCCCACCGCCGACGTGCAGCACCGCGCCACCCGCCACGGCCTCCTCGACCCACTCCGCGACCCGCCGGGCGTTGTCCTCGTCGATGAGCGGCCCGACCTCCACCTCGGGGTCGTGCGGATCCCCGGTCTTCAACCCCCGAACCGCCTCCACCAACTTCGGCACGAACTCGCCGGCCACGTCCCGGTGCACCAGAACCCGCTGCACCGCGATGCACGACTGCCCCGCCTGGTAGTTCCCGAACGTCGCGATCCGCCCGGCCGCGAATTCCAGGTCATCCCAATCCGCGCACACGATGGCCGCCGAGTTCGACCCCAACTCCATCACCACGTGCTTGCGCGGCGCCGAATCCGCCAACGACCACCCGACCTCCGTCGACCCGGTGAACGAAATGACGGGCAACCGCTCGTCCGTCACCAAGGCCTTCATGTCCGAACCACGCACCGGCAGCACGGAGAAAGCGCCCTCCGGCAAGCTGGTCTCCGCCAACAACTCACCCAACAACAACGCCGACAACGGCGTCGCCGAAGCCGGCTTCACGATCACCGGCGCCCCCACCGCCAACGCCGGCGCCACCTTGTGCGCCACGAGGTTCAACGGGAAGTTGAACGGCGCCACCGCCAACACGGGCCCACGCGGCACCCGTCGAACAACCGCCAACCGCCCTTCACCAGTGGCATCCGTGTCCAACCGCTGCAAGTCACCGGTGAAGCGCCTCGCCTCCTCCGCCGCGAACCGAAACGTGTTGACCGCCCGCTTCACCTCGACGTTCGCCCACTTCAACGGCTTGCCGTTCTCCGCCGTGATGGTCTCCGCGATCTCCTCCGCCCGCTCCTCCAAAGCCCGGGACACCTGCAACAGCGCAGCCGCCCGCACGTGCGCCGGCGTCCGCCTGAACTCCTTCGCCACCGCCGCCGCGGCGGCAACGGCCCGCTCCACCTGCTCCGGCCCCGGCACCGCGACCGAGGCCACCTCTGTTCCATCGAACGGGTGATGGACAGTGAGGGCGGAAACGCCCTGCTCGGCGTGTCCGGCAATCCAACAAGGCCGTGGCTGCGGCGTAAACGCGTCCATGCCGAACACCGTATGCCCGACTCGCGCAGTTGGACCTATTGATCTTCGAACTCCGCCCGGACGCCACCCCCGACGGCCCGGAAGCCTCCGGCGAGCCCGACGGACCCCGGTGGTACCGCCGCCCCCAACCGCTCAGCCCGACGGCGCGCCGAGACCACCCGACCCCACCCGCCCACAACGGACCCGCACATCCGCACCTAGGCCCGATTTGACATGGGTTCGGGTGCCATAGGCTGGTCGAAGCCGGGCAGGCTTGGCGGAC